>NZ_JBPQTW010000002.1:0-168799 GCF_051386535.1 Streptomyces sp. URMC 127 | reverse complement strand
CCCCCCCCCCCCCCCCCCCCCCCCCCCCGCCGGTGCAGGCCCGGCGTCAACCGGTCTGCGGCATCCGTGGCGGATGGGGGGCCGCACAGGGAGCACATCGAACCCGTCACGGTGGCCGCGCCCACCACGGGACCATCCCTGCGGGTGCGGGGAGCACAGCGGCGGCTCGGTGTTGCCCCACCAGGTGGGGGGACCATCCCCGCGTGCGGGGAGCACAACGGCGTGTGGGTCGAAGACTTCATGCACGAAGGACCATCCCCGCGGGCGCGGAGAGCACCTGCCCATCCCGGCCTGGCCGGACGAACCGCCGGGACCATCCCCGCGAGCGCGGGGAACATCAGTCCATCGGGAGCAGCAGCAGGTGAGTTCGACGATCTAGTCTGACCGCCCAGACATCGAGCAGCCCCCGTCGCAGACAGGGGGCTGTGGCCGTCTACTTGGCTATGCCGATGCACCCCTTAGCACGTGTCACACGATCTTGTTGAGCAGGGCTGATCATCTGTGCCTTTGACTGTGTTCCGGCCATTCGTCAGGCGTGAGCAAGCGGCCGTGGATCGTGGACGACGGACTGGGAGCTGATGAGCCATTGCTGCCACCCTGGCTCGAACGAGTGCCGGGGCCGCGGCGAAGGCCGACCCAGTCCGTCACCACCCGCGCGCGACCGCCCGGGCCCGACGTCGGCCGCCGACCCGCCGCGCCCCATCCACCGCCAGACCCGGCGCGTCCCGGATTGAGGTGTTACTGGAGGCGGACGTTGAGGACGAGGGTGCCAGCGACGTGGTGGCGTGAGGGGCGCAGGACCTGGATGTCCTCGGGTGTGGTGTCGAAGTGGCGAGGGATCTGTGAGGCGATGCGTAGGCCGGACATGGCGCAGCCACCCGGTCTTCAGTCCGCTCCCGTCGCGGTGCCTCCGAAGGCAGCGGGGCAGAGCGTGGCCAAGGCGACTGCGTCGGCCAGTACGCCCGGTTCTATCCAGCCGAACGCGTCCAGGGTCAGGAGGGCAACCAGTACGGAGACGAACAACACCGGTCCGGTTCGGCCGCGTGTATGGATATTTCGTCCGTGGTGGGGGTTTGAGGGAGTCCTGTCGGAGAGAGCCACGACACACCTTCCAAGCGTCTGGAGAAGATCCGGTCACCCAGAAGCCCGGCCCCTGGGCAGTGCAGTACCAGAAGCGAAGCCTCGCCGGATGAAGGTTCCGCCCCTGAGTCTTCCCTCGCCTCACTCGGAAAGTGCAGGTCACTGCACATCGCAACGCATCGCTACAGCGCAGGACATCGCCGATGGAACGCCCCTGTGCACGCCTGAAGAGCCCTTACAGTCCCTGACACTCCCTGACAAACTAGTAGCCCGTGCACGCGACAACCGGGCAAGGGGGATGCTGGTGGCGAACGGTCCGGCAACAGGCCCGGAGGTAGAGTTCCGCACCGCACTGCGGAGGTTGCACCTCGAAGCCGGCGAACCCAGCCTGCGGGAGATTTCACGCAGGATCGGGAGACTACCCATTCCTCAATACGTCAGCCACGACGCCGTGCACCGCATCCTCTCGGGACCACGCCTGCCCCGGTGGCCGCGTACAGCCCTGGTAGTGACCGTCCTAGGCGGGAACCTCGACCGGTTCCATCAGCTGTGGATCGCCGCCAAGCTCGGCCAATCCCATTCCACCGCGAGCCAGCCGGACCGGTCGGCGACTGTCCCGTTACCCGTATCCCGGAAGGCGCTCATACACCCCGATGCGCAGGTCCTGGGGATGGCGTGCGGGTATCTCGATGGCCGGCTCCTCGCCGTCACGGGCAACGGCGGCTGCGCAGTGCACGTGTGGGACGTGGCAGCATCCAGCATGGTCGCGCTGGAAGGCCACCGGGGAGCGGCCTCGGCCTGGGCTGTCGCGTGCGCAGACCTCGACGGCCGACTCATTGCCGTGACCGGCGGCGGAGACTGTGCTGTCAGGCTCTGGGACCTGACCGGCCACCAGCAGCTCGCGGCACTCGAGGGCCACGAGGGAACCGTCCTCTCCGTAGCCTGTACTCAGCTCGACGGCCGTGCTGTCGCCATAACCGGAAGCTCCGACTGCACCCTTCGCCTGTGGGACCTGACCGAACACGTTCAGATCGCGGTGCTGGAAGGCCACACGGCCGGAGTGCCATCGTTGGCCTGCGCCCAGCTTCAGGGCCGGACCGTCGCCGTGTCCGGAGGTGAGGACCGCACTGTCCGCGTGTGGGACTTGGCCGAGAGTACACAGATGACGGTCCTCGAGGGGCACACCAACGTGGTGGGGGCAGTGGCGTGTGGGCTGTTCGAGGAGCGTCTTGTTGCTATCACCGGCGGGGACGGAAGCGTGCGTGTCTGGGACATCGCAGCATGCCGGGAGCTATTCGTTCTGCAAGAGCACGGGCCAGGGGCACTGGCTGTGGCGTGTTCGGAGCTCGAGGGGCGTCTCGTCGCTATTGTGGGCGCTACGGACGGCAGTGCCCGGGTATGGGACCTCTCCGGGCGCCGGGAACTTGGCGTCCTGCGAGGACATCGCCGACGTGTGACGTCCGTAGCGTGCACGCAGTTCAAGGGGCGCCTCGTCGCCATCACGGGCAGCTCGGACGGTAGCGTACGAGTGTGGGACCTGCTAGCCGAACTGCACGGCACTCAACGCCTTGGCTCATCGTCCCCACCTGCACCGGGAACATGAACCCAAACTGACCCTGCCCGCATGGCAGATGCCATCCCGGTGGACACTGGAGAGGCGCGGCACCGCGCCGGCTCCACAGGAGTGCCTGGAATGTGTTCCACACCGGCATGCCAGCACAGCTACGCGGCGGCCTCGCCGCCGGCTACCCCGCAGCCGCTTGAAGCGCCCGGATACGCGCTCGCGCGACCAGGCCGATCCGAGCCTGCTCCTGAGCAAAGCTGTATCCCTGGATGCTGCAGGTACGTGCCAGTATCGCGGCCGCCCAACGGACCGCGCGGGGCCCTGGCAGTTCAGGGCCATGCACAACGCACATACCTCAAAAGGGTATCTTTCAGCACAAGTATCGCACAATGCGAGCCGACGTGGTCCAGCGCATCGACAGCGCCTTGCGCCAGCCGGAGTGTGCGGGTTCCCGTCCCCGCAACCTGCAACAAAGCGAACGCACCCTGCACGAGCAAGGTTTGACTATTAGGCAGGTCACGATGCGTGTGCAGCCAGTCAAGACCGCTGCGAGCATCGCGAACCGCCGCCAATGCGGGCACGAGGCCAACCGCCCCGCCCCTGGCAGATCGAGTGCCCGATAGCGGGGCGTTGTCACCCGGGGGTTATGGGGTGCCGGAGCGGGGAGGGTGACCGTGGGGAAGCGGAACGTGCACGTAAGGGCGCCCGTCGCTCGGGGAATCCGGCACGTCGCGAGGCGGAGCCTCTGTACCCGGGAAACGTGCTGGGTGAGCGCATGTACGCCGCCGCAGTCAACCGGGCCGGGGCGCAGCCCGGAGAGATCATTCCCGTGAGCGCGCTGCCCCTGCCGGACGGCATCGTGATCCGGGACGCGACCCGGGCCGACGCAGCTCCGCTGGAGCCGGTGATCCGGCTGGCCGACCCGGACAACCCCAACGGCTCCTGGCGGGCCCTTCCCTCCGTGATCGATCAGAGCATCGACTCGGAGAAGCTCACGTACACGCGGGTGGCGGAGGAGACGTCCTCCGACGCGCTGGTCGGCAGCATGCTCGCCCTGCCGGCGACATGGGCTTTAACCCACCCCGTGCTCATAGGCTCCCCCCAACGTGCACATCATTGCCGGCCTGGTTGCCGGCCTGGATTCCCTTGCGGTGGTCGACGACTGGCGCGGCAAGGGCATCGCGCGCCCTGGTCGCCGAAGCGGGGAGGGCGGCGGGCTCGCACCCGGCCGGGAAGCTGGGCGCGGCCGTCCTGTATGTCACGCACGAAGCGGAGCTGACGGACTTCTACGCCGGTCTCGGCTTCGCCTTCTCCCCCGACCGCATCGGCATCCCCACGCCGGCGGGGGTCATCTGCCACGGCCCCAACAAGGGCTTCCGCTTCCCGGTGAAGCCGCTGCGCACCGGCGTCCGGATGGAGTCCATGCCCACCCCCCTACGGCAAGCAGCTGGTGAGCCGAGGAGTCCTTCCGGTCTTCGCGCCCTGACTTCAGCGGCGGGTGACGGTGTAGCCCGCCTCGTTGACTGCACGGGTCCACACGTCGCGGTCGAACCACTTGCTGATGTTCGGCTGCATCTCGGTGATGGTACGCATCCGGGCCTCCCAGTCGTGCCCGGCCGGGCCGCGGCTGCCGTCGCACCCGGCGCAGCCGTCCTCGCCGTGGATGTGGCCGGCCATCCACGCGTTGACCGCCACGTTGATGATGACCGCGTAAAGGTCGCCGCCGGTCTGTGCCAGGGAGTCCGGGACGCCGGCGAGGACCAGCGCGAGTTCGGGGTTGTCGATCGGCGGCATCGGGGACTGGCCCACGTCCTTCTCGCTGTTGCTCTCCTTGTACGAGGACAGGCTCTGCGCGAGACGATCGGCGGTGACCCCGGCGTCGAAGTACCGCCAGGCGGAGCGCACCTGGATCCTGAGCCGTTCGGCCACGGTGTTGATGTTCTTCTCGATGGTGTCCTCAACGGTCGACGGCGCGAGCGTCACCCCACGGTGAGCCAGCTCCGCGAGCGTCCGGGCAACGGCTTCCTTGAACGCTTTCGTGTTCCGCACCACCGCATCGTAGATGTGCTACTGAGGTTTTCGTTAGCCCTGTTGTTTCCTAAGTTTCTGTTCCGTCGTTGACACGACCGCAGTTGGCTGAGGCCCGGCGTATGCGTGCGGTCGAGTTGTTCGAGCAGGGACGTCAATCCGAGGTCGCTCGGATGGCGGGGATGCACCCCGAGCGTGCTGCGGCGGAAGCACCTGTGGGAGCAGGGCGGGGTTCAAACGTTGCGGTCGCGTTCGGCCACCGGCCAGCCGCCCAAGGTGGATGACGCCCAAGCCGAGTCTGTCCGCGCCGCGCTGGAACGAGGCGCTCAGGCGCATGGGGTCGAGGCCGCCCTGCGGACCCTGGAGCGGGTCGCAGTGGTCGTGGGTGTGATCCGGGCTGGAAGGGCGCGCCGGTACGGTTCTGGGCATGGTGATCGACAGGGGCTTCCACGAGGTTTCCAGTGCGGACACGCCCGGGCTGGTCGAGGAGGCCGCCCGCCAGGGCGTTCCCGTGTTCACACTCTGCACTGGCGGGCGGACCGAGGAGGAGGCGTTCTTCGAGGCGGTGCGGGGGACGCTGCCCTTGGACCCGCCGCTCGGGACCTTCCGCAGGGCGTGGGACGCCCTCTCGGATTCGGTTTGGGGCGGGCTCCATGCGCTGGAAACTCCCCGCGTGGTCATCGTCTGGCCCGACGCCCGGCCCCGTCGCGGATGCGCAAGGTGATTTCTGGATCGCGCTGGACATCCTCCGTGACCTGGTCGCGACCCTTGCCGAAGCCCGATACACCGTGGGAAGGCCAACTCAGGTCTCGGTCTACGTCGCCCCGGCCTCAAGCGGTGGACGAGAAGCGCCGGCGGAGGGTTGAACGGCTTCCTGCGCTGCGCTCTTGAGCCTGCTGGATGTCGGCGGGGCTAGCGTTGTCCCCGGCGAATGCCAGGAACAGGCCGTGCTTGCATGCCCCGCGTCGCCAGGCCTTCGAGCTGTTGAGAGACCCGTCGTAGAAGGTCACGTTGCCCGGGCCGGTCAGGGTGAACGCGTCGTCGCGCAAGTTGAGGACGGCGCCACCCCACGCCGGTGCGTCCGCGGAGGCGAGCCGGCCGGCGACCTGCCGGAATACGGTCTCGGGGGCCTCGGGACGCCAGCTGACGCTCTCGTGCAAGCCATCAGCTCGGTACCGCGGCGTTCAAGCTCGACGGACCACCACGCCTCGGCCCCTGTGCTCTCCCTTAAGACAGCGTATCCAGGGGCGACAGGCTGCGGCCGTCATCTGCCCATGCCCGAGGGTTGAGGAACACCGGAACCACAAACCGGCGCCAAGCCCTGCGCACGTCCAAGAGCGCTTTAACCTGGGCTTTGATGGAGGAGGAGCCCCCGGCAGACGTGCTGATCACTGACTGTCTGGAGGCCCGGAGCGCCGTGCGGGTTCGGGCCTCCGCTAGGCTCAACTGCCGCCACAGTAGTGGCCAGGACTGACAGCGGGGCGGCTTGGCAGTCCCGCTTCTGATGATCATGGCCGACTTGCCAGGGAGAGAAGCGGGGCATACCGGAGTGCGAATATCTCCCGGCTCGCCCGCCCGCGGGGGCATCGAAAGCACGATATAGCACGCTGTTTACTTTCGATTCCTAGACGTCAGGGCGCCGCGAAGCCTTCAAAGCCGCTGGCACCCCTGCTGTCGCACCAGTGCGCCGTACGGTGCGGCCCGGCCCCGACCCGCCCGAGGAACCCCGACAGGGCTCGACCCCCGCCGTTTTCCCAGGCAAGCCGTGGTGGTGGCGGGCCCGGCCAGGGGACCAAAAAGCCATCCCCCACGTGCGCGGCGAGCATGCGCTTGGGTTCGTCGAGGACAGGACGGCCGCGGGATCATCCCCGCGGGCGCGGGGAGCATTGGTGGCTGGGGAAGATCGCGAACACCTTGCCGGGACCATCCCGCGGGGGCAGGGAGCAAGAATCCCTAGTGCTCCTACGACTGGCTGACCTACGCCTGATAACCCGTCTTCGGTGTCCGCCGAAGGCTAGGCGGATTCGAGCAGCTGTCCGTACGTCACGTGGACGTGCAGGTGCTTGGACTCCTGGTAGCCGCCCAGGTTGGTGACCACCCGGGCAGCGCCGTGTTCCTCCTGCACCCGGGCCGCCACGTACCGGACGACCGTGAGTACCTTCAGCAGCAGAACCTCGCCGCCGTGGCCGAGGTCGACGAGCGATGGCGTGTGCTGCTTCGGCACGACCACGATGTGCACCGGGTACGAGGGGCGCGTGTGCTCGAAGGCCAGCACCGCATCGGTCTCCGCCACCACCGTGACGGGCGTACGGCCACTCAGGACCTCGGCGCAGTAGAAGTCGCTCTCCGGCAGCGCCTTGCCCGTGTCCGATCCGATCGTGACGGCGCCGGCGGAGAGAGCGGCCTGAGCCCGCTGGGCCTGGTGCCGCTCGATCACCGACTTCGCCCAGGGGCTCATCACGAGCCGGGGAACCAGCGAGGCCGGGAACCAGCCCAGCATGATTCCTTCGGTGAGGGGAAGTGTCCGCGCATCGCCGTCCCAGTGTCCGAAGAAGACAGTGATCTGGCCGCCCAGAGGCCCGTGGGCGTCGACCACCGTGTACTTCTTCAGCTCCGGCAGGACGAGACCGGCCTCTTCCTTGAGCTCCCGGGCGATGGCGGCCTCGGGTGTCTCGTCGTCGCTGTCCCTGTTCCCGCCGAGTAGCGACCACGTGCCCGGGTCGCAGATCCCTTCGATGTTGTCCCTCAGGTGCAGCAGGTACTCGCCGGCCGAGTTCGTGATCAGGGCAGCGGTGCCTTCCGGTTCCTGCACGGCATATCCCTCCGAAGTTTGAGGTTGCCACTGAAGTACTGGCGTGCTGAGCGGCTGGAAGCCGAGTTGCTCGTACAGCCTGGTCCCCCTGGGGGAGGCGTACAGGCGGATGCTCGCGCAGCCGTGTTCGGCCGGCCAGCTCATGGCGGCCGTCACGGCCGCTCGGGCGTAGCCGCGCCGCCTCCTCCCCGGGGCGGTGGCCAAGGACCCGATGTACCCGTAGTCCGGGCCGCCTGGGCCCGAACCAGGGAGACGCCGGGCCCGAGTACCGTCAGCGGACGACACGAGCTGGCCGTTACCAAGGTCCACGACGAACGCGACGAAGTTCTCATCGATGGTCAGCCGGTAGGCGAAGGCCGCTTCCGTTTCCCCGCTCCAGCTCTCCACCAGGTCCGACGTGTCATAGAGGAGACCACGCAAACGGGCCAGCCCGGCCGCGTCGGCGAGGACGGCGCGGCGTACGTGCACCGTTCGTGCTCCCGCTCGTTGGCCTGTCCTGCTCCCATGCCCGCCGCCGGCTCCCTTGTCACGGACGGTAGGCAAGCAGGACGCTGAAGGTGTTCTCCTCTGTCAGCAGCCCGGTCCCTTGGTCACAGTGCTCGATCAGCAGTCGCAGCGCCTGCCTCTCGAAGGCGGGCCACTTATCCCCGAAGACGGCCCGGGATGCGAACGAGGTTGAGGAGAGGTAGCCGATGACCTGGTAGGGAGTCCACTCCCGCTGCTCCTCGAACTGGTACTCCTGCACGTCGCTGAAGGCCGATTCGGCAAGGACGTCGGCGTAGGGGCGGCTGTGCGGGTTGAAGATGCCCCCAGGGCCGGCGTGCCGGTTGTCCCCGAGGAACGACTGGATCAGCATGCGCAGGGCCTTGGTCCAGCTGTGGTCGAGGGTCCACAGGCTCTTGTCGCCCATGACCGCGACTGTGGCCTGCGGAGTGGTCCAGGTTTCGAGCTGCCGTAGGACGGTGTCCTGGCTGACCCAGTGGAAGGCCCTGCAGATCGTCACCAGATCCGCGTGCCAGGTCTCCGAGGGCGGGGTGAAGTCCTCGGCCATCACGTTGTGCAGGCGAACGGTCTGCCCTGGCCCTTCCAGGTAGGGCTGGAGCCGTTTGGCCTCGGCGACCATGCCGGGATCGGGCTCGACCATGTCGACCCGGGCGAAGACCTTATGCAGCGCCAGCGGCACCTGCCCGGTCCCGGAACCGAGGTCCAGCAGCGTGGGCTCCTCGACGTCGGCGACCTGGCGGGCGAGCAGAGCGGCGGCCTGGGGCGGCAGCCCGGGACGGTAGCGACGGTAGAACGGGGCAGTGCCGGTGAACGGCGACGGAGCAAGGGTCTCGACGGGCGCGGGCTTCACGCCGAGATCACGTTCGGCGATCCTGGCCAGATGCCGGGCGAAGACCGCGGGAGCGTCAGGGGTGAGGCGCTCAAGGGCGACCATGGCGGTGGTGATCACGTCGCACACTTCGGCCTGCACGTCGTCCCAGGTGTGGGAGAAGCCCTTGCGCGGGTTCTGCCCCATTGCGCCGATGACGGCCTCGGCGGCCTCGCCGGCTTCCTCGCTGATCTTCAGGATTTGCAGGACGCGACGCATCTCGCCCTGGTGCGTGCTGTGCTGGTCGAGCCGCTCGGTCAGGCTGGCGATGGTGTCCCAGGGAGACTCCACCTGCCTCTCTCCTGTCGGCCTTGTTTCATGCGCCATCGCGCTTCGCTCCTCCGCCTTGCTGCATGATCAGTGCCGCGGCCTCGGTGACTGTGCGGGCGGTGTGGTGAGGCTGGGGTCCGTCGTCGGGCAAGGCGCGGCCGTGGGAGATCCACACGGTGGATAGTCCAGCAGCCAGTGCGCCGCCGACGTCTGCGTTCAGGTTGTCTCCAGCCATCCACGCGGGGGCGCCCGCAGGGGCCCGCAGGTTCTTCAGGGCGAGGTGGAAGATCCTTGGATCGGGCTTACGGATGCCCACCGCGCCGGAGATGACGACGGCATCGACGACATCGCTCAGTCCTGCATGGTGGATCTTGGCGCGCTGGTTGTCCTCCATGCCGTTGGTCACCACCCCCAGCCGCCAGCCCGCTTCCCGCAGACCGGCGAGCATCGCGAAGACCTGCGGGTCCGGCTCGACCAGCTCGGGCATCCGCCGCCTGTACTGGGCATGCAGCTCCGGCACGCCGGGCCGTACGCCGAAGGTGGCCTTGACCAGCTCGAAGAACTCCACCCGGCGCGACGAGTACGCCGGGTCCGTCTTCAGCAGCCACTCCAGTGGCACCTGGTGTTCGGTGGAGAACTCCGTCGCCCACCGCTCGAACGTCGCCCGGCGCCGGATGAGAGTGTCGTCCAGGTCGAACAGCCCTACTGCCTCAGGCATGGTCGTCCCCGAGGTAGACGGCGCCCTCGGCCGGATCGTTGAGTACGGCGTGGACGATCCGAGGCAGCGATGGCGGCAGCAGCCGGACATGCCCGATCTTGGACAGAGGAATCCATTCGATGCCGGTTTGCGTGTCGTCCTCGTTGTGCCCGCCGAGCACCGTGGGTTCCGCCACGATCTCGCACCAGAACATCGCCTCCACTCGATGCGTAGCCCCGGACAGCATCGGCGCTCCGCCCGGATGCCGGGCGGGGATGTACTCGCGGAGTACGGCCAGGCGCCGGGGCACGACGCCGGTCTCTTCCAGCACCTCTCGCTCGGCACACTCGCTCAGCGTTTCACCGGCCTGCTGGCCACCGCCGGGCAGGAAGAACGTGTCCGGGCGCGGCCAGTCCTCCCGGATCATCAGCAGATGCTGCTCCTTGACGACGATCCCGGTGTCCGCGTTCCTGATCCATCCCTGGGCATCGGGCACGATCAACTTCCCCTCTCATCGGTCCTGCGAGAGTTCGTACAGTTCCTGGAACAGCCCGCCGGCGGTGACGAGCTGGTCGAATGTGCCCTGTTCGGTGATGTGGCCGTGTTCCATGACGATCACCCGGTCGGCGATCTTGGTGTTCTCCAGCCGGTGTGTGACGACGATCGAGATCCGATCGGCGGCCATGGCCTTGATGGTCTGGAAGATCAGGTGTTCGCCGCGGGCGTCCATCTCGCTGGTGGGTTCGTCCAGGACCAGCAAGGCGGGTTTGCGGTAGATCGCGCGGCCGCAGGCAAGACGCTGCCACTGCCCGCCGGAGAGCGTCACCCCGCCCCAGACTTCGCGGGCGAGCAGCATGTCCAGGCCCTCGGGCAGGTCTTCGACGACCTCGCGCATGCCGACCGTCTCGACGACGTCCCAGACTGCTTCGTCGTCCCAGGTGGCCGGCTGGCCGAGGGTGATGTTCTCCCGGCACGGCAGCGGCCAGCAGGCGAAGAACTGCGGTACCAGGCCCGTCTGTGCCCACAGGGTGTCCGGGTCCACGGTCGCGAGATCGACGCCGTCCCACAGCACCGCGCCCTTCTCGGCGAGATACAGGCCGGTGATCAGCTTGATGAGGCTCGACTTCCCTGAGCCGTTCTCCCCGACTACCGCCACCACCTCACCCCGGCGCAGCGTGAGGGAGAGGCCGTCCACCGCCGGGCGGGGCTTGTTCGGGTAGCTGTAGGTGACGTTGTCGAGCCGGATCGTCTCCGGGCACACCGGCGCCCGCTCGCCGCCACGGGCCAGGGCCACCGCCGCCGTGGTCGTTTCGACGAACCGCTTCCAGTCCCCCAGGAAAAGGGAGGAGTGGAACAGTGAGGCGCAGTAGTGCACGACGTTCGCCAGGTTCCCCAGCGCGGTGCGCACTGCCACGACGGCTGTTGCCGAGACCGCGAGGGAGACCTGTCCGGAGACGGTCAGCCACACGAGCGTCGCCCATGCCCCGGTCAGACAGATCCCGCCGGCTGCCGCTGCGATGAGGTTGGTGCGCACCTGCTGGCCGGCCGCGGCGACGGTGCGGTCGTCGATGCGGCGGCTGAGGGTCTGGTACCAGAACGTCAGGTAGCCGCGCATGCTGTTCGCGCGGACCTCGTTGGCAAGGCTGGAGGTGGTGATGTGCCAGCGCATCATCCCCTTCAGGTTGCGGTTCGCGGCGTTCTCGTAGTGCGTACGGTGCTCGATCCGCGCCTCCGCCACCGCCCCGAACCCGGACGGCAGCACCGCCAGCACCAGGACCGGCAGCATCAGCGGATGCAGCACCGTCACCACACCGAACGCCGCGATCAACCGGATCAGCGCGGCCATGAAGGACTGCGCGTCGTACAGCATCCGCTCGCACCGCATCACGCCCGTCTCGGCGTGCTCGTGCTCCTCAGAGAAGGAGGCCCGGTTGAACGCCTCCAGCTCCACCGACAACATCGCCTGCACCAGCGCCGTGTCCGCCGCCGTCATCACCCGCGGCTTGAGCCGGGCCACCGCCCACGCCGACAGCCCGAACGCGACGCGCCCTATGGCCGCTGCCACCGCGACCACTGCGAGGGCCGGCAGGGCTTCACGCACGCGGTCGGGGACCAGGCCACCGCCCAGAATCGGCACCATCGCCTTCGCGGTGGCCGCAAGCACCACGCCGGCCGCGACGCCGGAGGCGATCTGGCAGCCGACCAGCAGCAGCACATCCCGCCGATCGATCGCCCACGCCATCCGCGCGATCTGTGCAAGCAACGCCGGAATCTTCCGGCACAGCGCCCAGAACGACGTGTCCTCGAACGCCGACCGCAGCTCCGCACGCTTCTGCCGAGGCTCCACCGGCTCCGGCATCGGCGGCCTGTTCAGCGTCTGGGCCCGTTTACCACCTGACGAGTCTTCCACCGTCCGTTCTCCCTCCCCTTGGGTAAAGAGCGCCCGGTTGAAGGCACCCAGTGCCTAACTGCCTTGCCTCCGGATGGTCACGGTCTGAGGTCAGCTACTTCGGCGACGGCAATGCCGCCGCGACCGTCCAGCGCGCACAGGCCGGGAAGAGCCCCTCCCTCCGGCGCAAAGTTTCCGTATTCGATCGTTATGTTCGAATAATCTGAGTGGTCTGTTCCGTTGGTTCTCTCCGGGTACGCTCCGCTAGCCTGACTGCCGGTTGCCTGCCGTCCTCGAAGGTCCGGGAAGAGAAGATCGTGACTGTTCTTATCGCCGGGGGAGCCGGCTACATCGGAAGCACCGTAGCGTCGGCCTGCCTGGACCAGGGGATCACCCCCGTGATCCTCGACAGCCTGGTCCGAGGCCGCAGGGAGTTCACCGACGGCCGGATCTTCTACGAAGGTGACATCTCCGACGGGGCCCTGGTCGACCGGATCTTCTCCGAGCACCCGGCCATCACCACGGTGGTGCACTGCGCGGCGTTGATCGTGGTCGCGGAGTCTGTCGAGGACCCGATCGGCTACTACGAAGCGAACGTCACCAAGAGCCTGAGCTTCCTCGGCCATCTCCGCAGGAACGGCTGCGACCGCCTCATCTTCAGCTCCTCGGCCTCCATCTACCAGGCCGACGACGGCTCCCCTGTCAACGAGGACTCCCCGCTCCGCCCGCAGAGCCCCTACGCGCGCGCCAAGGCCGTGTGCGAGGAGATGTTCGCGGACATCGCCGCGGCCCGCCAGATGCGTGTGCTGTCGCTGCGCTACTTCAACCCCATCGGGGCGGACCCCAAGATGCGGACCGGGCTCCAGCTCAAGCGGCCCAGCCATGCCCTGGGCAAGATGATCCAGGCGCACCAGGAGGGCACGGCCTTCCCCGTCACCGGGACCAACTACCCCACGCGCGACGGAACGGGAATCCGGGACTATGTGCATGTCTGGGACCTGGCCGCAGCCCACGTGGCGGCGGTCGGACGATTCGACTCTCTGCTCACGGAGTCGGAGCCGTCGACGGCGATCAACCTGGGCACGGGCTCGGGTACCACCGTGCGGGAGCTGTGTGCAGCCTTCAACCAGGTCGTCGATACGCCGCTCGCCACGGTCGATGCGGAGCCGCGGCCTGGTGACGTCGCCGGCGGCTACACCAAGAGCGACCGAGCCCAGAGGCTTCTGGAGTGGGCGCCGCAGCTCTCCTTGGAGGAGGGGATCAGGTCCTCCCTGGACTGGATCCTGGTGCGCGACGCGATGCTGAAGGACTGACCGCTCACCCGCCATTGCTTCTTCGGGCCGCCTTCCAGTCCCTGGACCAGGCGGGTTCCAAGTCGAGGGGGGTGCCGCATGGCAGCGCCGGATCTCGCGAGGCTGGGCCGCCCTCATGGGTCACCCAAGTTGCGGACAAGCACCGAGATCATCTGTTGAGGTGGGGCGTCACCGTAGCCCTCTTCGCCCGCAGTGGCGTCAACCTCCACTGATAGACCGCCCCGAATGCCCCCGGCCCGAGCCGGTGGCCAGTTCCCCGACGCAGTGCTGGAAGGACGTGTTCCATCACCAACGCGACCTCCGACCAAGAGCGTGCTGCGCAGCTGCGCGACAAGGTCGTGGACGAGCTTGTCGAACGCGGTGAGATCGTCTCGAAGAAAGCCGCAGCCGTGATGCGCAAGGTCGAACGGCATAAGTTCGCTCCCGAGGCGAGCCTGGAGGACGCTTACCACACCTACAACGCCGTGATCACCAAGAGGAACGAGCACGGGAAGGCGGTCAGCTCGGTTTCCGCGCCACAGATCCAGGCGTTCATGCTGGAGCAGGCGGAGATCAGCCCGGGGATGCGGGTGCTGGAGATCGGCTCCGGTGGCCTCAATGCCGCGTACCTGGCGGATCTGGTCGGTGACGCCGGTGAGGTCACAACGGTCGATATCGACCAGGAGGTGATAGACCGGACTACCCGTCTGCCGGCAGAGGCCGGTTACTCGAGGGTGCGGGTTGTCCTCGCGGATGCCACGGGGGGCGTTTCTGCTCACGCCCCGTACGACGTGATCATGGTGACGGTCGGGACATGGGACATCCCCTCTGCGTGGGGCAGGCAGCTGGTGATGAGGATTCCTGAATTTTACCAGACGCGCTCTTTCTCCTCAGATGGCCGCGTTCCGAACGATGTGGGGAAATCAGGGAGCATAAGCATGCTTGAGGGCCCGCCGACCGTCAGGTCGGCGGGCCCTGTGGATCTGGAACATCAGCCGTTGCGTGCGAAGGCCACGCAGACTGAGCCGTTCTTCCGTCGGGCTTGTCAGACCCCGCGCCTAGAGTTCAGCTGGATGGGGCCGGTTCCGAGGCCGCCAGCACTGAAATACGGCAGCCTCCCTGGTCTGCGCGGGGGTGGTTTCGGCCCAACCGGCGTCCAGGCACTGTTGAGGGCCACGAGTGCAGCCTGCCAGCCCGGCCCCATCTCAGGCACTGAACGCCTCTGCATCCCACGAAGATCCGATGAGGGTCACGGGGTTCTCCGGAGGGGAATGACGTCCGGGCCGGCCGGCATGGCGGGCCGGGCGTCTACGGGGGTGGCCAGCAGGGCAACGATGGTGATGGGCTGCTGGCAGTGGGGGCAGTTCCGGGTCGCGGTCGGTTCCAGCGGATCCCGCTGGGCAGCGGCCGGGCGAGGGGCCCCGCGAGTCGTGCTCTTCGCAACTCGCGCATCTAGATTCCGTGTGCACGAGCCGCGGGAGCCCAGTACACGACCATCCGGGAGTGCCCGACCTGGCCGCCAAGGCGCAGCGAAGGCCCGGCATGACAATGCCGGGCCTTCAACCTGTGAGTAGCGGGGACAGGATTTGAACCTGCGACCTCTGGGTTATGAGCCCAGCGAGCTACCGAGCTGCTCCACCCCGCGTCGGTATGGTGAACACTACGGCATCGACCAGGTAGGGGCGAACCAGATTTCCCCACTCGCCAGCGCCGCACCAGTCACGGCTTGCAGTCCAGGGGCCGTGACCGGAGCGGTGGGGCAGATCGTGCTGCCAGGCGGGGCAGGACGCGCGGACCGAGGTCCGTCACGTCATCGGCGCTCTTGCGAGGCGCTCATCTTCGAGGAAAGCCCACGAGGTGGGCACGTACATGTTGTCGCGGCCGAGGATCACCCGTGCCTCAGGGCGGTGTGCGGGAGGGTTCATGAGGTAGGCGTTGAAAAGCGGATCTTGTCTGAGATGGCTGGGTCTGCGTTCATAGTGGCGGAGCCAGTCGATGTTGCATGGTCGGCACAGGATGCCTCGTACGCACGTGCCGCATGAGGAACGGGGGCGGTCGCAACATGCGTGATCGTGGTCGATGTTCCACGGCGACGGCTTCAAGTGAGGGATGCCGGAGTCGTCTTCTTCGTCGCTGTCTCCACACAGACCGCAAGCGAACCCTTGAGCGCGCCAAATGGCGTTGTATTTAGCAATGGTCAGCCCATATCTGCGCATGCGGCGCTGCATCTGCCTGCATTTCGGGCAGGCGACGTTGCCGCTGCGGGTGCCAGGAAACCATTGCCAGCAGAGCTTGCATAAGCTGTCGTCTTCGAGCACCAGGGCAGGCTAGCCCCAGGCACTGACATCGGTCGGCCGAGTGTCCGAGTTGACTCGGGTCGGTTGGTCAGCTTACCCAGGGCAGTCGGACTGCCTCGATCTCCGCGTCACCGATCAAGGATTCGACTAGGGACGTGGGGCCGGCAACCTTGCTGGCCCACAGGTCGTAGTCGGTGTAGACGACCCAGGACCGGTCCTCGGGCCACAGGTTGGAAGGGCTGAAGCCGGGATCCTCCAGGTCGGCGAGGGCTCGCGCATCGCCCAGTCGCCCGGTGAGCACATGGCGGGCATCGAACTCCATGGCGCGCATGACCAACGGGCTGTAGAAGGCCAGGCATCGGGTCTCCGGGCCGGCCGGGCTGTGATCGATGAGGATGTCGATCAGACGGAGGAAGGATTCCCGGTCCAGGCTGCCCTCCGTCGGCACCTTGATGCCCGTCGGCCAGCTGCCGTCGTCCAACCGGCCGTCGGGCGCGCTGCGATGGGAGGGCAGCAGCCCCTCGGTCACTACCGGCTCACCACCTCGGCGCGCCAGCTCCGCCCACCGCAGCCTCCGCCATCCGGCCCCGGGACGCTGTGACCACCCCAGACCGCCGCCCGTGGTGATCAGGTCCTCGTCGTCGAAATTGATGCACCCGACGACCGTGGGTTCGATGCTTCCGTCCGCCAGGCTCGCCCGGCGGGCCTCGTGGTGCGAGACGACGCCGGGGCCCTGCTCATGCTCGTACATCGCATTGAGCACCCAGGCCGCGTCGGGCAAGCCCGGCGCGGGGTAGCCGGTGAGACCGTCGTCGCCTGACAGGTCGGCCAGCCAGTCGGTGGAGCCTGCGGGCGCGGGCGACCACAGCGCGGATATCTCGGACATACACGCATCTTCTCATCCGGCTGGTGGTGCGGAGGATCGCGCCCTCCTCGTTGCGCCCGCATCTCGTACGCGAGCTTTGCCGATCCCTCACCGGCGCCCGGACAACCTCCCGTCCCGGTACGGCGTGGTCACCGTGCCGCTGCTGCGTCGGGGCGGCGAGCTGCGTCAGGGCGTGTACGGCCGCGCCCATGCAGTCGGGGGGTCCATGCCGGCCACCCAGCGCACCATCTGTTGCTCGAGCGTGGGCCACTGGCCGACGTGGTGAACGTGGCCCTGCTCGTACGACTGGGCGATCGGCTCCACGCGCAGGCGCTTGCCCTGCTTCGCGGTGACCGGCATGACCGCGGGCATCAGCATGCCCTCGGTGCGCTGCTCGCGTTGAAGTTCCTGCCACGCCTGCTGAACGATCTGCTTCGACATGTCGCCGCCGTAGTTCGTCTCGATGACGATGGCGTTCGCGCGGAGCTCGATCGCCAGCAGGCACGTTTCTCTGCCCCACGCGTCCGCGCCGAGGTTGCCGCTGCGGTCGTCCAGGACGTACAGGTGCCCGTCGCGGTCGCGCGCGGCCGCCACGATGCCGGTCTCGCCCCCACCGCGGACTCGCCGCCGGCCAGGTCGACCGCCACCACGATGCGGGCGGCACATCGACGACCAGGGCTTTCAACAGAGCCCAAGCCGACTCTCCCCCACTCCCCCGCAAAACCGTCTCCCTCCCGCCCGGACGCTGAAGGATGTACCAACCGCGCAGTCACCAAACGGGCCGCCCGGGCGGTTCAAAGCCGGAGATTTCCATACCGCCCACGCCGGCGCCGCGGCCGCGGTGCCAGCCCCTCAACACCGCCCATAACCTCACAGCTCACAGCTCACAGCTCACAGCTCATCCTGTCTACCTGGGAAAACAGGCTATGAGCCTCACACCTCACAACCCACGGGAACCGTCAGACGCGTCAGACCGCAACGAGGGCAACGGAACCGTATCCGGATGTCCACAACGTCACACAGAGAGCGAGCGACGGCGCCGAAAGCAGCCTCCGCAGCCGCCAGCACTATGCTGCTCGCCCATACCGGTCCCCGGTCGGTCTGTTCCCTGCTCATGGCCCACGCCATCCTCGGCACCCGGGCCGCCGGCCACCAAGGCACCGGCGGGTAGCGCCCATCGCGAGGACGGCGTGCCTGGGCAGGAAGCCGGCCGGCTCATGACCTGATGTGAAAGTGGCGGTCGAGGCTGGAGCGGGCTCTACGATGGGCCGGTGACCGGGACACTGCCCCCTGGGAGCTTGGACCTCCTCGACGTTGAACGGCTCCTGCTGACCGAAGCAGGGGAGCCGCCGCTGTCGCCCCAGGTCGCTGAGGCCCGGGATCGGGTGTGGGACATGGCAGTCCGGGCCAACCCCGCTCTCTTCGACGGGCCTGTGGTGGCGTGTGGGGGACTGGAGCGGACTGGACCGCGTACCCTGCGCCTTTCGTGGGTGCGGGTAACCTACCGGCACTACGCCTTGCGTCGCGTTCCCAGCGCCACCGCGCTGCCCGCGCTGTTCGTAAACGTCGTTCAGCCGACGGACGACGGCCGGGTGCTCGCAGCGAAGATGTCCCCCTTTACGGCCGCCCCGGGCCGCTGGCAGCTACCAGGAGGGTCCGTGGAGCCTCCCCGGAACGGGGCGGCGCTGGACGAGTCGACACTGGCCGGCCAGGCTGCGCGAGAGCTCGCTGAAGAGTTGGGGATCGGCGCGGTCGCCGAGGACTTGAAACTGTGGGTCGTCACCCGCGGCGAGAACGGAAGTATCGGCCTGACCTACCTCGCCCCGGCCCTTCCCGAGGCAGCACTGCGCGCAGACTTCGCCGCCGCTGCGGCAGCCGAGCGCGCCCAGGACCGCGAACCCGAACTCGACGACATCGCCCTGGTGCGCTCACCGGACGACCTGGCCGCTCTTGCCGGTCCCCATGCGGACTACCTGGAGCCGGTCATCCGCCGTTTCTCCGGGTGCCGCTGAGGTCAGGTGCCGGCGAGGAAGTCGCGCCCTCGTTCGTCGAGCTCGGCCACGCACCGTCGTGGTGAGGGCTGCCCACGCGGTCCAACGCAAGGCCTCGGGGGCCCGGCTCGACGGAGACATCGGCCCCCACCACTCGAACAATGCCGTGGGCGCCACCGGCGGCCCCGCGATCGTTCGGAAGGAATCAGGTGAGCCCAAATGTCCCGCCTCAGTTGATCTTGGCGGTTGTCGAGCTTGTGACCAGCGGTGATGCAAGGGCAGGTGAGAGGAATCTCGACGGAGTCTCAGTTGACGTTGCCTGTCAGCAACACTTCCGCACAGCTGTCTCACTTGATGTCGCCGGTCAGTCTTTCTGGGGCGGCCAACCGCCCGACTGCGGTTGCTCCGCATGACTCACAGCGAGATCGAGATCACCGCGCAGTTGATCCGGAACCTACCCCAGACTTGGCCGATCGCCCAGTGAGGCTCGGCGCGCGCGGTTGGGACAACCAGCTATGGATGCTCGCGACGACCTCGCCGTCCGGTTGCCCTAGGCAACACCGTCCGCCGATGCGCTGCTGCGCAAGGAGCATGCCTGGCTACCGACCCTCGCCCCGCACCTTCCGCTGCGGGTCCCCGTCCCTCAGCGCCTTGGTGAGGCCTCCGAGCGCGTTTTCCACGGCCCTGGATCGTCACCAACTGGGTGCCGGGCAAGCCCGCCGACCACGCCCCCACCACGCGCGCTGCGGAGGCGGCCGACACCTTGGCCGCCTTCCTGACAGCCCTCTACCAACCCGCTCCCACCGGGGCGCCGACCGGTCGTAACCACGGGGGACCGCTGGCCGACCATGCCGGCCTTGGCCGGTCTTGCCCGGTCTTGCCCGGTCCGATGGCGGATATGCGAAACGGCGGTAGGGACAGCGCATGTCGTTCATCCGCTGAGACCGACGACGGCGACTTGGACATGTGCTGTTCCGGCCATCACCAGGAGCTCGGTGCCGGTGGACGTGAAGCGGCACCGTAGTTCTGCTTCGACGGTCTCGGGGATGAGTTTCGCCAGTTCGGGCGGCAGGTGTTCGGCATTGATGCCCAGCGCCCTGACGAGGCCGGAGAGGTCGTAGGGACCGCCCCTGGCCCCCAGTTCCCAGTCCGGGCCGCTTTTGGAGAAGTCCCCGCCGAAGTACATGGGTAGTGCGTCCTTGTCCGTCTTGTCCTGGCAGGCGAAGAGCGCCCCGAGGCCGAAATGCGCGCCTTTGATGCACTCCAGATAGATGGCCATGTCCACGGTCACTCCGGCGAGTGCGGCTTCCGCTGCGGCGGTGAACTGCCACGCCTCCCATCCTCCGGGGCCGGCTTCGGCCACGACGGACAGTTGCTGGAGTTTGAGGCTCCTGACGAAGTCCGGGACGTCCAGGGAACCGCTCGCCTTGTCAGGAATGAGCCGGTTCCGCTGTTCCGCGATGCACTGGAGGACCTTACCCATGTCGACTCCGGTGACAGCGAGCCGGCGCTCGGTGCGGAGGGCGCTCTTGGTGACGGTCCTCAGAGTGAACTCCGTACCCCCGATCCTGACGCTCGTGTCGAGGTCTCCCCTCTGCGCCGGAGAGCGTTCCTGAGAGCCTTCCTGCACGGACAGCGCCAACGCCCGCCTCGCCTTCATCTGCCTTCGGGTCATCACCTCACGGAGGACCCTGCCGGTCCCGTTCACCAGGTTCGGAGCTTTCTCCGCGGCCGCAATGCCTGCTGCGGTCCGCAGGAAGGAGCCACCGGGCAAGCGGCACACCGTCCCCGGCTCGATATGCCTCCAGTCCGCCTCCTGCACACTTTGCGGGAGGTACTTTCCGCCTTGTACTGACAGGGTTCCGAGGTGGCGGTAGAAGAGCTCAAGGTGGCCCTGGAGATCCGGATTCTCTCTCTCGCCGTTCAAGACGATCATTTCCACGGGCTGCTTGATCCGCCTGATGGCTGCGCTTGCCACCGGATCCTTGATCGTGTCCCCGAGGTGCGGTTCGATCGAATCTCCTGGGTCGTCGATCCGAAACCCTTTGACCCGTTTCTTATTCCAATCCTCTCCCGACCAAGTCGGCCCCGTGACGAGGTTTCCCGGTGTCCAGCAGAGCATGGTGGCCAGCAGCTCGAAAGCGCCCTTGAGGTTTTCGGTGTCAGGATCATGGCAAACGGTTTTCCTCCGGAGCGCGTCGACGAGTTTCTTCAGTTCCTCCCTCACTTCCGGCCGGGGAGGTGGGCGGAACTTCAGATCGTCGATCGTACTGCCCAACAACTTCAGGAACTTTTGGAGTTGCCTCGGGACCTTCACGTCGTCGTCGCGGTAGTACGCCTCGGCCGTCTGGTTCCAGCAGACCTTGATGAATTCCCAGGGGATGATGTGGTGTCGTGACATGTCGACGTTGGGAAGGGACTTCTTGGGCTTTCCGAGGTCGTTCTCGTCCCTTGCGGCGTTCTCTTCCTTGGCCTCCTCCGTGTCGTACGGGTAGTCCGGGCGCCAGCCCTCCTCCTGAATCCGGAGGTTGACTCGCAGGCGGCCTGATTCGGAGGTCATCACATGCCTTCCGGGTCGGTCCCGGCAGGGGACGGCGGCCGCAGCCCGGCCGGACCCTGCCGTGGGTGGGGCAAGATCTCGTCAGCCGGCGCCGCCGGAGGCCGGGACCAGCCCGCCCGTCCCCCACGGGTGCCAGTCCAGAGCCGTCGCGAAGAGCTGGGCGTGAGCGTTCTTGGGTGTGCTGACGAAGTCCGCCGTCCTCACCAGGTCCCAGTCGATTTCCACTGAACTGCCCTCGGGGACGGGGACGCAGAGGCCGGGGCCCGGCGCGTACACCCGGGGGTCGGTCTCGTCGGCGCAGTACACGTACGCGGTGTGCGGATCGCCGCCGGTGCCCTTGGGGGGTGTCACGGTGACCTGCAGCTGGGCGTTGGTCCCGGCGAAGAACGTCCGGACCGAGCCGGTGAGCAGGCCATCCGTCCCGGCCGTCCAGGTGGTCGACGAGTGGACGCTGGTGGTGGAGGGCGGCGGGTCGAGCCGGGGTTGCGGGGTGTGCGGCCGGAACCGGCCCAGCAGGGAGACGGCCTGCTGCGCGGTCAGGTCGTGGGCGTGGACGTACGGCTCGGAGACCGTGACGTACGTGTGCATGAGGTAGCTGACCTTCGGGGCGTCGCGATCGCCGA
The DNA here is from genome assembly GCF_051386535.1 of Streptomyces sp. URMC 127. Taxonomy (NCBI): domain Bacteria; kingdom Bacillati; phylum Actinomycetota; class Actinomycetes; order Kitasatosporales; family Streptomycetaceae; genus Streptomyces; species Streptomyces sp. URMC 127. The sequence goes on along the minus strand of NZ_JBPQTW010000002.1, from coordinate 146,959 downwards.
GGTAGCCGTGCAGGACGAAGGCCGTGTCCGCGTACAGCGTCACCTCGTAGTTGCCGATCTTGTCGACCGGGTCCCTGGTGAACAGGCCGGTCAGGGCGTCCACGTACTGCAGGTCGAGAGAGGCGCCGGCCGCGGGGACGTAGGTCCACACGAGTTGGGCCCGGGTACCGGACCGGACCACCTGCCGCCGCGGGCGGAAGCTGTGCAGCTTGAGGCCGCCGGGGGCCTTGGCGCAGGAGACGGTGGTCTGTTGCGCCGGAGAGCTTCCGTCCAGCTTCTCCGTGACGGCGATCTCCACGGCACCGGGCTCGGAGTTCACCTGGATCTGGGAAAACGTGAACTCGAGTTTCGTTCCGTGCAGGATCCGGGCCGCGGTCTCGTCGGAGGGGGCGAGTTCGAACTTCCCCGGGGTGGACTTGACCGGCACCGCGTCCCAGCCCGCTGGATGGTCCACCTGGATGCGATCGGCGTCCTTCGCCTGGACGAGGTGTCCGGGTCCCGTGCCCACGGGGAGGTGGACGGTGATGGTGTCGCACACCACCGGGGGCCTGTCGTTGGTCACTGCGAGCGTCATCGAGGCAGGTGGGTTGTCCTGCCCTGCCACGCTCACGGCGAGCGGGGCAGGGTCGGTGGTCAGGTCGTAGCCGAGGTGCGGCGCGGTCATCGGGTCAGGTCCAGTCCCAGCCGAGGCCGATCTGGAAGAAGCCGCGGCCCTTGGCGTCCTTCTGGTCGATCGCAATCGATCCGGTGCACTTCTCGGTGTCCAGGTCGATGATCCAGACGGCGGTCTTCAGCGCGTCGGTGACGTAGGCGTAGCGGCCGTTGGGGTCGATGGCGACGCTGTGCGGGGTTTCCGCGTCCGGGATCTTGACGGTGATCGTGGTGTCGTCCTTGATGTGCAGGATGATGACCGCGCTGTCGTGCGAAGCGGGCATGCAGATCCGTTCGCGGTCCGGTGTCATCGCGAGCCGCCAGACGGGGATGCTGACGGGCGTGGTCACGGTGGGGGGATCCACCCTCGTGTTGATCTTCAGGATCTTGGTCGCACCGGCCCCTGCCTGGGTGTAGATCTGGCTGCTGTCCCGGGAGACGGCGATGCCTCCGCCCAGGTTCTTGGCCTTGTAGTCACGGATGATCGTGCGCTCGGCTGCGTCGATCTCCAGGACGCCGTCGTCCTTGCCGTCGTCGTTGCCCTGCCAGTGGATGACGAATACGTGCTCGCCGTTCGGGGAGAAGGTGATGCCCGACGTGCGTGCCTGCGGGTCGATCTCCTTCACGGTCGGGTTCGCCGTGTCGATGGCGCTCACGTCCGCCACGCGGATCACGTGGGCCGGCTTGGTCTTCTCGTAGTACTGGTCCGTCACCCACAGCGTGGTGCCCAGGGGGGAGAGCGCCGCGTAGTCGGTCTCGATGCGGCCGCCCGCCTTCATGTAGTCCGCGATGCGTACGGCCCGGATAACCGCGTCCGGTGCCTTGGTGGCCTTGCGCAGGTCCATGGCGAAGAGCTTGGCGTCCCCGCTGATCATGTAGGCGTGCCAGCCGTCCGGCCCGACGGCGATGGAGCCCCTGGGTCCGCTCGATCCGCCGCCCCACGACGGGGTCGTGGCCGGCTGCGCGGGGTGGGTGTCCGTGCTGAGGTCGATGTCGGTGTGCACGATGGTGGCGAGGCCGTCCTCCCTCGTGTTCGAGCTGGACAGCAGAGCCACCATGCGCGGCCGTCCGAGCGGCGGCGTGGGCCAGGTGCCGGCGATGGGGTGCGTTGTGCTGCCGGTCTTCAGCGTGCCGTCGGCGTCCGCCGTGCACGTTGCGTACGACTCACCGCAGAAGAGGAAGCCGGTGGTGCTGCCCTTCGGCCAGAGCGCGGCGTCCACGTGCGACAGGCCCGGTGCGCTGAGCTTGCCGGTCTTCTGCGGCTTGCCGGTGCTCAGGCGGCAGAACGCGTAGTCGGTGCCGCTGAACAGGTAGACTCCGCCGTTCGCGTCCATGGCGGCGCTGAGGTTGTTGAGGAATTCCGGCGCGAGTTTGAACGTGTTCTCGGGCTTGGCCCCGGGGTCGCTCTCGACCTGGCCCTTGTCGATGCTGTAGCGGACGAGATGGCCGGGGCGCAGGAAGTAGATCTCGCCCTGTGCCGTGAACGACGCGGTGTAGGGGCGGTGGCCTGCGGTTCCGGCCAGGCCCTGCCACAGTGCTGAGACGTGCTGCGGCAGGCCGGTCGGGCTGCTCGGCTTCCATCCTCCGTCGCTCGCGGTGTAGGGCATGGCGAACGTGCCCTGGAAGAGATAGCTGGTGGCGGCGGAGGCGCCGGCGGCGGGCAGGGTCAGCGCCGATGTGATCGCCTTTCGGGCTTGGGTCATGGGACTCTCCTCCGGGCGGGGACGGGTGGGATGCGCGGATCGACGGTGCGTCAGGTGGAGGGGGTGAGGGTGCCGACGCCCATCGGATACCAGGTGAGCTGGGCGGCATAGGTGCCGGACTCGGCGTTGACGCCGAGTTCGACGGTGGCTCCCTTGGGGACGGGCACGAGGGCGTTCTCGGGTGATTTGAGGGTCCGCGCGCAGGCGCGTGTGGTGTGGCCGGCGCCGCCGCTACCGCCGGGCGCGCTGACGACGGCGGTCAGGTTGGCGGGGGCACTGCCGTCGCCGCGTTCCAGGCAGGCTGCGATCATCCCGTCGGTGCTCGCGGTGTAGGTCCGGGCGAAGGCCTTGTCTCCGGACAGCGTGTTCAGCAGCGAGGTCGGCTTGCCCATCAGCATCACCGTGCCGTTGCTGGAGAGCTCGCCCACCACGAGGTCGGGGTTGCGGACGGTGACGGCGAGGGTCTTGCCGTAGGTCAGGGCACCGCCCGCGTCTTTGGTCTCGACGAGCAGCATGAAGGCCGTCGTCTCGGTGAGTGTGAGTGGTCCGAAGCGGCCGTTGCCGTCGGCGTCCATGTGGGGTGCCTGATCGACTTTCTGCGGCAGCTTGGTTCCGATGTACAGCCAGTAGGGCGGCCGGCCTGCCTTCGGGCGGCCCTTCCACGTCAGGGTGACGGTATGGCCTCTGTCGATGCCGCTCGCGCTCGCGGTGAAGCTGCTGATGTAGTCCGTCCGGTCGGCCTTCAGCATGCGGAATCCGGCCGTCTCGAGGTGGGTGGTGGTGTCCGTTCGCCAGTGGACGTCGGTGGTGAGGAGCGCCGCGCCCGGCAGGCTGTTGGGATTGACGCCGGTCAGGGGCAGGACGAGGCGGGCGCCGGGCTCCAGCCGGCCCGCGGCGCCGGGCCCGGTCGGTACGAGTTCGAAGCGGCCGTTCCCCACGCTGGTCAATGCCCAGGCATCGGCTTCTGCGGACAGTCGCAGCTGGTCCGGCGCGTCCGACACGTCGTCCGCGCCCTTGCCGACCGGCATGGTCAGCATGATCTTGTCGCAGGCCAGGGCGTGCCGGCCGGGGTTGCTGACGACGATGCGCAGTTCGCTCTCCCGGATCCGGTGAGCGGGACCGATGTGGAGGATGCCCGCGGTGGACGTCTCCAGTGAGCACACCGGCGGTTGGGATGTGGTGGGCGGTGGCGGGGTCATGGTGTCCCTTCGGAGGGCGGCGAGAGGACGAGGTAACCGGTGTGTGCTTCGGGGGTGGCGTCGGGTGGACGGACAGCGGTGCTGAGGCCGCCGAGGGGTAGTCGCAGCCAGGGCTTGGGGGCGGTGGGGGGCGTGTGCTCGGCCCAGGCCCATGTGCCGGTCCAGGCGGACGGCCGGGGCAGCGCGACGACCGGGCCGGGCGGCCGGTTGTCGTTTCCGGGCACGTCGGGGACGGTTTCGATCCTGGTCAGCAGGGGGCCGGTACGCAGGTGCAACGCCAGCTGGTGCAGGGGTCCGTAGAGGTACGGTTCCGGGAGGCGCAGGGTGGTGACGGGGAGGATCCCGGTGTGCGCGTGCACGGCCGCCCACGGGTCGGCGAGCAGCGTGACCCAGGCGGCGGTGCCTTGGGCGGGTGGAGTGGGAGGGGCTCCGGGGACGGGCGCGGTGGTGAGGTCCGGGCGGGGTGCGGCCACCACGGCGGGGTCCGCGGAGGCGTCGACCGGGTGGAGGAGAGTGGATTCCGTCCGGTCGGGCCGGTGTGCGGTGTAGAGGCGGTCGTAGCGGGTGGCTTGGGGGTTGCCGGTGGGGTCGGCGGCGTAGTAGCCGATGAGTCCGTCGCCGGCCCGGTTGGGGTCGCCGAGCCGGATGGGCCAGCGGGTCGTGCGGAGCGCATTGCCGTCGCCGGGTCCGGGGCCTTTGATCAGCCCGTGCCAGGTCGGGTTGTTGACGGGTGGTCCGGAGAGTTCGATGCGGATGCGGGCCCGGATCAGGGCCAGTGGGCGCCCGGCCAGCAGTGACCACTGCGCGGAGCTGTGCTGGGGCGGGGGGACGACGGTCCGCAGGCCCAGGTCCACGGCGGCCCGCAGGTCGTGGAAGGCCGCGGTGCCCGGCGCGTCGAGCACCGCCTTGACGAACGAGCCGAGATGGGGGTGGGCGGTGGTGAACCCGGGGGCGACGACGGCCGCGCGGTCCTTCCAGGGAGAACCGGGCAGTGGGAGCCAGTCGGTCTTCTCCTTGCCGGGCGGGCCGGCGGCGTGCAGCTCGCCGAGGGCGGCACCGTCGGAGCCGTGCACCATCAGCGAGTGGTCACGGCGGTCCAGGACCAGCCAGCCGCAGACCGGGCTGTTGCCGGGTGTCACGGGCAGGGCGTCGGTGTCGACGGGCCGGTTGTCGTCCCGGGCGGACAGTGGTTCGAAGCAGGTCCGGGCGGGTTGCTGGAGCCGTGGCCGCAGTTGGATGAAGCGGTAGCCGGCGCGGTCGGAGGCGGCGGTGAGCAGCTTGGTCTTCGTGTGGTCGCAGGGGTCGGGAAGGGAGTCGGGGGTGACGCTCACCGACAGCATCGGGCGGCGGTTGTCGCGGTTGCCGGCGTTGATGACGGGGACGGTCTGCCCGAAGCGGTCCACCAGGAGCAGCTGGGTGAGCACGAGCTGTCCCGCCCGGACCGGTGCGAAGTGCGAGGTGCGCGTGCCGAGGACGGGGTCGGGAGCGTCCGGTGCCGAGCCGGGCACGCCCGGGGTGTCGAAGTGGGTGGCGGGGACCCGCTGGGCGAGCCAGGCGTTGACGCCGTCGAGGGTCTGCGAAATCTGCTGGGCGGTGGACGGGGAGTGGATCTGCTTGAGCAACTGTTCGAGGTGGTCGCTGCCGTAGCGCTCCTGGTACTCCTTGATGCGGCCGCGCAGCGCGAAGGCCGGCAGCGGGGTGAGCCGGGCCTTGCCGCTGATCATCTGGTACGGCTGTGCGCCCGTGCCGTTCCACCTGTGCTGCCGCCCGTCGAACGTCCAGTGGGCAGTGGGGTTCCCCGAGCCGGGGGTGACGAACGGCAGGGGGTAGCACTCGGCCTCCCACAGGAGGTACAGGGGTGCCCATGGCTGCCGCCACGGCTGTGAGAACTCGGGCCAGAGGGCGGTGCGGCCGGTGCCGTCGGCCGCGGTGATCCCCTTGTCCTGGGCGGCCTTGCCGAGCGGGTCCCGCGGGGCCGCTCCACCGCCTGCACGGACCAGGGCGGCGATCTCCTGCAGGACGAGGAATTCGGTGAAGACGTCGCCGAGCGAGGCCCACGGCAGGGCGGCGGCGAGCTGGGGGAAGTACGCCGGCTTGGTGCCCGGCGTCGGAGGTCGCAACGGCCGGCCGTGTGTGCCCAGCTCGGCCAGCAGCCGGTCGGGGGTGCGGCACGGCAGTGAGGCCGTCCGTGGGAGCGGGACGGTGGTGCCGGGGCCGCGGAGGATGACCACGGGGTCCGTCGGCCGGTGGCGGACGGGGTGGGGGACGCATTTGAGCTCGCGGTCGGCGGCCAGGTGGTGTGCCGTGGCGTAGGCGGTGATGCTCGCCGCGAAGGCCGCGGGGTCCCTGCCGTGCGGGACTTTCGACCGCAGGCCGCCGGTGCCGTGCTCGGGTCCGCCGTCGCCGAAGCAGAGCGTCATCTGTTTCTTGACGCGTGCGGCCAGGCTGGCTTTGGTGGAGTCGAAGGGGTCCTGCCGGGCCGGGTCGAGCTGCTGGGCGCAGGGGGTGTCGAAGTCGGCGGGTGCCGTGGGGCGTTCCGGCAGTCCGGACGCCCACCACAGCTCGTAGAGCTGTCCGCGGAGTGCGTCGAGGGTGCGGCATGCCTCGTCGTAGGCGTGCTGGTCCTCGTTGAGGCGTTCCAGCCAGGCTCGTTCGGCTTCCTGTTCCGCGCGGGTGCGCAGGCGGCGGGCCGGCAGGCCTTTGTGTGGTTCCGGGGTGGGGCGGTCCACGATTTGCCAGGTGCGGCCTGCCGGGGAGGGCTGGAACCACGTGCGGTGGGACGCGTCGTCCATGACGTCCCGGCCGCCGTCGCCGATCGCGTCGTCGAGTTCGTCGAGGACTCCGTACTCGAACGCCTCGATGAGCAGCCGGTCGCGGGGCGGGGTGTTCTGGGCGATGAGGGCCGTGCGGGCGTCGGCGGTGTTCTGCCCGACGGCGACGTCGATCTCTTTCAGGGCGTTGGGCGGCTTGTCCGACTCCGGGGTGTCGCCGGGCTTCCAGCGCAAGGTGAGGACGGTGCCGAGGTAGAGGGAGCGGTGGGCCGGTCGCGGGGACTCGCCCGGCTTCAGGCCGGCCACGTGCCAGTTCAGGCCCTTCAGGGCGGCGGTGAAGCGGTCCTGGTCGGTGGTGTGGGCGGTGTCCTCGCCGCGGAAGGCGAGCAGTTCCTTGATCCGGTCGGGTGACAGCGGGTCGGCTTCGGGTGTCGAGTGCCAGCCGACGACGAGGTAACTGAGGACGCCCGGGGTGGTCATGAGGTCACCGGGCAACTCGTCGTGCAGGGAGACGACGTTCGTGTTGTACGGCTGGAAGGTGGTGAAGTCGGTCAGGCCGGGGCCGTCGGCCCGCAGGAACGGGGGTGGTGCCGTCGTGGGTTCCTGCCAGGGGGCGGTGGACAGGTCGTGGCGTCGGCCGATCTTCGTCGATGTTCCGTTGTGCAGGAAGTGGGAAGTGCCGTTCGTCAGGTTGTCGCTCTCGACGACCCAGCCGGCCGTGACGGGTGGTGCCGTGGGGTCGGCGTCCTTGCGGAAGTGCCGGACGACCAGCCAGCGGTTGGGGATCAGCGGGAACACGATGTCCTGCGGGCGTGGTCCGGTGAGGTCCACGCGGCCGCGTGTGAGGGCCGCGGGCAGTTCCCAGTGGAGGTAGACGCCCTGGTCGGAGGGCTTGGTGAGGCCCGTGAAGGACCGTAACGGGTCCGGCTCCGGGCTGACGCGCGGTGCGCGGCGGTAGAACTTCGGCTCCCAGCGGCGGAACGGCGTGTGGGCCACCATCTGGTCGGTGACGGCCAGTGCCGACACTTCCACGGGGACGACGAGTGCTTGGGGGTCTCCCGGCATGGGCAGGCCGGTCCTTTCTGCGTCGTGGGACGGGTCAAGCGGTGTCCGGCAGCGGTGTGCCGATGACCAGTTGGCCGGGGGTGTTGAGGAGTTGCAGGCCGAGTGCTGCGGCGGTGAGCGGGGCCGGGGAGGTCCACTGGGGGTTCGGGCTCCGCTTCAGGGCGTCTCGCAGGTCGGTGGCGAGGGACCGGATGCCCTTCTCGTTGATGGCGAGCACTTCCCGGGTGCCGGTGCCGTGGCGGGTGCGCAGCAGACCACCGATGTCGTCCAGTGTGCGGCCGCTCTTCATGGACTGGCCGGTCTTGCCCTCGGGGCCGTCGATCAGGCAGCGCAGGTCGATGGTGTTCTCGCCGTCGAGGCCGAAGTGCGGGACCTGGGGCGGCTGGCGGATGGCCACGGTGGTGGGCAGGGCGGTGAACAGGACGAGGAGGAGGTCGGGGGCCAGGACCTGTGGCGGGCCCGCGAGGACGTCGGTGGCCTTGTTCCCGGTACCCGACCGGGCAATGACGGTCGCTCCGGGCCAGTCGCGGTGCAGCCGTGACCGGAGCAGCATCCCGGCGACGGGGAGTGGCGCGTCCTGGACCAGGCGCGTGGTGGCCTCGTGGTGGAGCGCCAGGTCCAGGCTGGTGCTCAGGCCCAGGCTGGTGGCTCCTGCGGTCAGCGCCGCGACCCAGTACGGGTCGAGGTGGAAGAAGCGCAGGCTCTCCGGCGGCAGCATCCTTGCGTCGGGGACGAGGTGGTCGAACGGTACGGCGGCCAGGAGCTTGTCGGGGGCGAGGCCGGCTCGCGTGAGGTGGCGGATCTGGTCCTCGATCACGCCGGTGAGCAGTGCGGCGCCCGGCGGGGAGGGCATGGGGTGCGGCGGGGGTGCCCCGGGCCGGCTCCCGGTACCCGGGGCGGACTCGGGCGTGGGCTCCTCGGCGTAGCCCCCGACGGCGGACCCGGCAGGGGTCGTGGCCCGGTCGTATCCGCCGTCGCGGAGCAATTGCTCGAAGCCCGTGCGCGCCGCGCCGGCCAAGCGGAGTGCCTCGGGGAGGGCGGTGCCGGGGGCTGTGGCCCCCGTGAAGTCCGTCAGCCGGGCGAGATCGTCGTCCGCCGTCAGCACGCCCTGGGCGATCAGTTTGGTCAGCCGCAGGCCGGCGTGCTGCGTGGCGGAGCGCAGGCCGGCGACGGACCGGGCGATGTCCGCGTTGGCGAGGGCCAGCACTCTGCCGAGGGCGAAGGCGGACGCGTAGCTGATGTCGAAGGTGCCGTAGCGGGGCAGTGAGATCAGTGCTTGGGCCTCCGAAGTGAGGGTCTTCCCGCCGCCGGGCGGTTCGGGCGGAACGACCGGGGAGAAGGGGCCGCGGTACCAGGAGAGGGTCCGCTCCCCCGTCGGCAGTTGATGGGTCACGGGGACGTACCCGCGGTGCAGCCGCCGTTCGATGTGGTCGTGCAGGTCGCCGGAGCCGAGGCGGGGGGCCTTCAAGCACAGCGGGAACCGGTCCTTGCTGGCGGTGAGAACGTTCCGTGCTACGGACAGGAAGCTCGGCCGCGTCTCCTTGGCCGCGGTGAACGACCAGGACCACAAGGACACCAGGCGTACGGATTTCGCTTCGCTCTTGTCGGGCAGGAGGAGCGGCAGCTTGCCGTCGAGGTGATCGGCGAAGCCTTCGAGGGAGACGAGATGAGCGGTGTAGCGGCCGGGGGTACGCGGCAGCCGGTTGCCGAGCACGACGGCGTAGTCCCCACCGTGGCCATGGGTGCCGTCGGGAGCCACGCGGCGTACGTGGCAGAGCCGGTCCAGTTCGCTCAGGCGGGGGGTGACGTCCGCGAACACGGTCGCGGGCACGTCGATGGTGAGACAGGTCGTAAGACCGGGAGGCAGGGACTCGGCCGGGAGGTCGGGCACCAGGACGCCCGGAGGCTGTCGGTGCCCGGTACCGGGAAGCAGTTCGGTGAGGGGACGGGACCGGGTGGTCAGGCCGGTGGCCGGATCGGGGGGCAGCTCGGCCTCGGTGAAGAGCAGCAGCGCCAGCCAGGGGGCAGCGCCCGTGCCGGTGCCGACCGGGCGTGTCCAGGGGATGACAGCCTGGGTCAGGACCAGGTGCGCCAGGTCGTTGCCGTACTCGCCGGTCGAGCCGGGCGTGGGATACACCGCGTGCACCTGGTCGGCCGCAAGGGTGAAGCGCATTCCACGGACGGCGAACCGCTGGGTCGCCGTGAACGTCTGCTCGATCCGGCCTCCGGTGCCCTCCGTGCCGTCCACCGTGTGGTCGAGAGTGACGGCGTAGTCACCCGTGCTGACGCCTTTCCAGCTGTCGTGCAACGACAGGGTGCGGTCCATGGGCTTCAGTCCTTCGCCGAATCGAGCTGCATCGGGTCGGTGCGCAGCTGGGACCAGAGCGTGCGGGCGTAGGCGGGCAGGTCGTCGGTGAGGGTCCGGGCGCCGGGTGGTGCGACGAGGTCGTCGGCCAGGGCCTGGGCGAGCTCGGCGCGTTTGGTCCGGTCCGTGGCGAGGTGGGCCGCCAGGTCGGCGCGTGTGGTGCCGGGGCAGGCGGGTGCTGTGCCGTCGGGTTTCCCGGCGGTCAGCGGGACCTGCGGGTGGCCGACGGTTTCGTGGCCCACTTGGAGTTCGGAGGTCACCAGTGGATCGGCCGACGGGGCGGGGCGGTGGGCGGTGATCCGGGTACCGGTGACCCTGTAGATGGTCTCGTTGCCGGGGCCGGGGTCCGGTGGGGCCGTGCCGGCGGCCTTGAGGGGAACGCCCCAGAGCCCGAGAGGGACGTTGCCGCGCACGAGGTCGACGGTCCAGCCGTCGGCCTCGGGGTCGAACGGCTTGCCGTCGCGCTGTACGGTGATGCGGTGGGTGGAACGGGCACCCGTCGCGCCGACGGGCCGGACGGACAGGGTCGAGCCGTCGGTGGACCCGCTCGGCGCCCGGTCCTTGCCCTGTACGTCGACGAGGCGCACCTGCTGGGCGGGGACGGTGGTCCGGGTCAGGACGGTGAAGCCGTCCGGGGACATCTCCCAGGTCTCCGGTTCTCCCGATTTCTTGCTGCTGCCGCCCACGCCGGAGACGGGCCTGGCAGGAAGCCGTCCCTTCTCGGCGGAGATCTGCGCCACGGGGCCGGGCAGCATGCGGTCGGTGAAGTCCTTCCACGGCAGCCATGCGGGCGACGACGGCGGGTCCTCACCGAAGCGGATCTCGAAGTTCCAGCCTGCGATGACATGGACGCGCGCGATGCCACCGGTGGGCGGCCCCCACAGGTCGAGGTCGACGCCGATCTCCATGCTGATCGGGATCGCGATGTCGATGCGGACGCCGATGCTCACCGAGACGGTCACCCGGAACGAGAACGGATCCCACTGGATCAAGGCGTCCAGAGCGGCCCGGCACCAGGCACTGATCGGGCTCGCGTGGAACGACACGTCCAGTTCGGCCCCGACCATGAACGCCGACGGGGTGAGCGCGGCGTAGCACGCGCCGCGTAAGGAGACCGGCCCCCAGCTCCATTCCAGCTTGAGCCGGTCCGCCTTCGGATAGTGGGAAGGCACCGGGTATTTGGGGTGATAGCCGCCCGCGGTGAGTACGAAGTCCCCGGCGTGCTGCCTGTTGTTGCCGAACCACATGGAGAAGGCGGCGTCACCGCTCAGCTTGCAGGAGGGGTGCACCAGATAGGAGCCCGGCTCGATGCGAGCGGCGACCTTCAGTGCGTCCTCGGCCGACTCGTAGGACGCCTTGATGCTCAGTTCGACGTGGGCGTAGCGGGACGCGCCGGTGGAACGGAGCGGGAAGTCAGCTGCCGAGCGGCCGAGCAGGGCCAGGGTGAAGTTCTTCTCGCCCTCGAAGCCGAAATCGCCGAGGGCCAGGGCCCGGCTGTGGACGAACTGGAACGAGTCGAACCGCACTCCGGCGGCGAGCCAGATCCGGCCCGGCGCCTCGCGGATCCATCCGCCCGTCCCGGTCTTGCTGCCTTTGGTGTTCTCCTGAGGGTTCTTGCTGTCCTTGCCGTCTTTGCCGTTCTTGCTGTCTTTGCCGGCCTTCCCGGAGATCAGGGTGTCCAGGAGCGCCATCGCATCCGTGGTGTCGGCGTCGCCTGCTCCTCCCGGCATCAGGGGGAACGCGTCGACTTCGGTGATGTCGGGCACGCGGACGCTGCTGTTGTACCCGAACCCGGCGGCCGCCCCGGTGACCCGGAACGGTGGCGGACCGACCCCCTGCCCCTCGGCGAAAGCGAGCTGGCCGAAGACGAACAGCGATGGTTGCTGATGCTCGCGCTGGGCGTAGCCGCCGACGGCGCTGAGGCTGAGGGTCGGCAGCTTGAGCACGGCAGCGCCCAGCAGGGAGACGAGATAGCCCTTCCGTTCCTGGTTGAGGAAGGCACCGGAGATCTCGACGGGAGGGCGGGAGAATCCGATACCCAGGCCTTCCAGCCGGGGAACGACCTTTGCGGGGTTCTCCAGCGGGATGCCCAGGGCCATGCCACGGCCGGAGAGTTTGAGCCCGCCGATGTCGAGGCCGGCGTCGGTCACCAGCCATACGGTGTTGTCGGTGTAGCGCACGCCGAGGCGGTCGAGGCGGACCGGGCCGAGGGTCCGGTCCACCGAATACCAGGCGGTGCCGGTGATGCCGGCGGTGCCCTGCTGACCGCTCTGACCGGCCTGTCCGCCCTGTCCGGTCGCGTCGCTCATGGCGTTCTGCCCGGACTCCGCCTGCTTCGTCTTCTCGCTGCCCTTCTCCGCCGGCGGTGGGCCGGAGCCGTCCGGGGTGTTCAGCTGCAGCGGCCTGCCGCCGAGTTCCACGCTGAGACCGAGCTGGGTCTTGCCCGTCCACCGGGCGTCGGGCAAGCGCAGACGGGAGCTCTGCCCGCCCGCCCCCAGCAAGGCGTTCACCTTCTGGACGTCTGCCAGGACCAACAGGCGGTTCGCGACGCCGAAACGGAGTCCCGTCACCCGGACGTCGAGGTCCTTCGGCACCTGGGGGCCCACAACAGGCAGACTGGACAGGCCGGCGGTCAGGTCGATCCGGGCGAGCAGGAGCCGTAACCCGCCGGACGGGTTCGACGAGGGTGTGTCCTTCTCGGTCACGGCAGTCACCTTCCAGGGAGAAGGCCGGGGCCATGGTCCGCGAACGGACTCGGCGAGGCTTGAGGAGTGTGAATGGAGTGATGCGGCGTCAGGCACCGGACGACGGCCACGGCGACCACTCGGTACGGGTGGGACGGTGTACCGACGGCGAACGCTTCCAGCGCCCAGCCCGTGGTCATGTGCGGCAGCAGATGGAGCTCCTCCGGACGCCCTTCGCCGGGAGGGTCACTCCCAGCCCGGGGCGCCGGAACAACACCGTCCGTGCTGCTCCTTCCCAGCGCCCATCAGCCTGACGTGCAGCACCGTTTCTCCAGAAGACCCTCTCCCGCCCTGCGGCCCGTTCCCGCCATCGTGCAGACCGTCACCCAGGACATCGTGCGTCGGCACATGACACCTCCATGCCACCCGTCAAGCCTCAAGCGCAGCAGGCGCCCCTGTCCCCCACTCAGCCCCGCAGACACGCCCCCGGTGTCCGTCAAGGATCATCCACAAGGGCCGGGAACCGTTCATAGCCGGAGCCGCAACCGCCCAACCGGACGCACCCGGCCCTCGGCACCCCTGAAGACATCAACGGCCGGAAGAGACACATCGCGGTGGACACCCGCGGCCTGCCGGTGATGATCTTGGTGACGCCCGCGGACATGAGCGACCGCGACGCGCCCGCGAACTGCTCTGGCGCCTGCGGACGGCACACCCCCAGCTCGTCCAGGTCTTCGCCGACCGCGCCTACGTCGGCCAGTTCGTCGGCTGGGCCGACGGCTTCCTCGACCTGCGCTTGCGAACCATCGCCGCCCCAAGGGCGCCAAGGGCTTCGCCGTCGTCCCCCGTCGCTGGCGCGTCGCGCGCACCCTGAGCTGGCTGATGCACGCCCGGCGAAACGTACGGGACTGCGAGCACCTGCCCGAGCATGCCGAAGCCCACCCTGGCCTGGTCACTGATCCCCGTCATGACCCGGCGCCCGGCCCGCGGAGGTCGGCCCCGCGCCGATGCCTGGGGCAAGAGGCACCCCAGCGGCTGATGCGTGCATCTCAGCCTTCCGGCTCGTTGCCCCCGCCGAAACGTTGGCGTCGGCGGAGGACCTCCTCGTTCTGCGCCTCACCGACCGGAACGACGGCCCGGATGAGAAGCGCCTCAGGGGCGCCTGGAGGGTGGGACAGTGAGGGTGGGGGTGTAGTAGCCGGGCGGTTCGGTTTCCCCGATCGGGACGCCGTCGGCTTCGACCCAGGCGTGGGCGCGGAAGGGAGCCGTGCGTACGCCGGTACACCACGTGGGCCAGGTACCACCCAGGCGGCACAGCAGGGCAGTGGCGATGGACCGTTGCAGACAGCCTTGGCCCGCGCAGCGGAGGCTGACGGCGACGACGGCGTCCCGGGCGCTCTGGGCCTGGGGGGCCGTGGCCGGGGCGGCGCCGGTACGCAAGAGTGTCAGGGTGGTGCGGATGCGGCGCGGGGGCAGGGCCTCGATGAGGCGGGCGGCAGTGACCACGAGGCGCGCGGCGATGCGCCGGCGCCAGGGAGGTGGTGCGCTGGGCTCGAGAGCGCACGGGGTGCTCATGTGGTGACCAGTTGCGCGGCGGTCAGGGCATTGAGGAGTCCTGCTACGTCGCTGCGGGCCTGTTGCACGGTGATGCCATAGTGCTCGGTCAGCACTGTGGCGGCGTGTTCGGGGCTGCCGTTGCACAGGAGCGTGCGCAGGATGAGGCCGCCGGTCGTGTTGATTTGGAAGTAGCGGCCTCGGCGCTGGTCGAGCAGGACCGTGCCGTGTTCGGTCCCGGTGGCGGTGACGTGAGGCGCCAGTGAGAAGGTCACGCTGCTCCTTGTGAGACCGAGAGCGGGGGCCGGGAGCGGGTGAGGGAGCGCAGCCATGTCTCGCAGGCGAGCGTGGGCTCCAGTGAGAGTCCGGCGAGCATGGGGTGAGCAGTGCGTAGGCCGGCTCGGACGGCGTGGTCGTCGACCAGGCCGCGGCGGGCGAGTTCAGAGTCGTTGAACAGTTCGAGCAGGGTGTTGCGGTGGCGGCGGAGTCCGTCGTAGGAGTCCTCGCCGAAGTTGCCCTTGGTTCTCCGGGCGAGAACGTCGTCGGGCACGATGCCGCGCATGGCTTCGGTGAGCATGGGCTTGTAGCGGGCCGGGGCTGCGCGCTGGTCCGGGCGTACGGCGAGGGCCGCTTCAATGACGTGGTTGTCGAGGTAGGGGGCTGCGAGACGCACATCGTGGGTGGCGGCGATCTGGTGCGCCTGGCGGATCATTGTGCCGGCGGCCCGCATTAGATCCAGGGTGGTGTGGGGGCCGCGCCCGGTGTCCAGGGGTTCGGGCTCGTTCTGCGCGGCGTCCAGCAGCAGTCGGCGGACCGCGTGGACTGCGTCGTCGGACACCCAGGCGGGCAGGCGCAGTGGGGCGGTCCAGCCCAGCTGTGGCTGGTAGGGCGGTGGTTGCGGAGCTCGCAGGTTCCGCGCCATGTGGGCCAGCCAGGCGGGGAAGCCGCGGGGATCGGCCAGCGCCCGCCAGGTGGCCGTCAGCGGCCAGTGGGCGATGGCCCGGCGGCCGCGCGCATGCCGTAGGCCGGTGCGGGGGTGGGTGCGGATCAGGGAGTGCAGGTGGGCGGGCGGAAGGTGAAAGAGCTCGTCGCCCCCGTGACCGCACAGGTGCAGTGTTGAGCCCAAGGCGGCTACACGGCGGCAGGTGTCGGCGAACCTCGCCCCCGTACGCACCCAGGACACGGGCTCCCCGGCCAGGGAGATACCCGCGCCTGTGTCGAGGCCGGCGAACATCGTCGGCACCTGCCCGTACTCCAGCAGCAGGCTTTCACTGTGTGGTAGGTATCGGGCGATCCGGCTGGCCCACTGCGCGTCGTCGCTGCCCGGATCGAGCTCCGCCACCCGCACGGTGACCAACCGCGCGGCCGCCTGGGCGGCCAGGCAGGTCACCGACCCGGAGTCCAGCCCACCGGACAGGTCGCTGCTGATCGTGGCACCGGCAGCGGCCACCCGTCCCCTCACGGCTTCGATCAGCCGTTCCCGCACCACCGGTACACCCTGCTGCAACGTCAACTCGGCAGCGGGCGGCTGCCACCAGCGCACCTCGCTGGAGCTGCCGTCAGGTTCGATCAGCAGCCAGTGATCCGGCGGCACCTGCTCCACCCCGCGCCACAAAGGGCGTTCACGTAGTGGATGTGGCACGAGCGGGCTGAGCAGACGTGCCGCCAGCAACTCCTCGTTGAGGACGGCACCGGTCAGGCGGGCCAAGCTCTCCGGCTGATCGCTCGCGAGGGTGATCCGGCCCGGACGGGCGTGGAAGACGGCCCGCGTTCCCGAGGCTGTCCCCTGGACGCGGATGCGGCCGGCAAGGCTCACCAGAAGATGCGCACAGCCCCCCAGTCGGCGCGCCACGGCATCCGCGGACTCTGGATCAGACAGGCGTGCGGCGGCCTCCGCCAGTTCTGTGGTGGTGACCGGGCTGTACCCGGCCACCACCACTCGTGTCGACCCGGCGGTGGCGATCCGGACCTCCCCTGCCGGCCAGCGACCCACCAGCCACGGCCGGCCCGAAGCATGCGCGATCACCTGCACATCCGGTACCTCGCACACGACACGGGCCGCGAAGACCGCGTCATCGCTATCGGGAAGGATCGTGAAACTCACCACGCCAGGCACCGGACGGTCAGACGTCCATGAGCGTGAGGTAATCCGCCCAGTAGCTTCCCCCGCCCAGCGTTACCTCGGCGAAGCCGCCGACCTCCACCAGCTCCGGTGGCTCGTACACCGTCTCCTGCACGATGTCGTTCTGCTCCATCGCGCACTCCTTTTCTCGGACTTCGGTTGCTCGCCCGCCGCACCGGATGGCGCGGCGATGTTGCGCGAACGGTCCCGGCGAAATGCCGTGACACTCACAGAAGAAGCCGACACGCCACACAAGAACAGGCTTAGGTGAATAATTCACCCGAATGGGGTGCTCTTACCGCTTCTCCAACCTCTGTGACCAACTAGTTCCCCCGCTATCGCCCCGGCCTGGCCACACCCCCGGGCTCGCTGACTGGGACGTCCATCCCGTTGCCTCACTTTCCGCTACTGACGAGAGACGGAAGAGATTTACCCTCTACAGGGCCCTATACCTGGCGGCCGGCGCTCCGCGCGTGCCTGAACTCTTACGCCTCCTTGGCCAGCAGGTCGGCAGCCGTCTCGGCGCTGACGGCCTACAGGTACTTGAGCCTGTAGCTCTCCAGGCGGCGATGAGGTGGCTGCGCCAACGGGCCAGGACGGGGGCGTCCAGCGGCCACACCGGCCCGTACGGCATCCGGGCCACGCCGCTCGGCCTCGAGGGAGAGTGTCTGACTCGGACACGGACTGCTCAAGCGAAGCGGTGCTGTCCCGGCGGACGCAGTCGGGTGGGGAGCCGGCCAGTAGCAGGCCGTGGGCTGACCTCACTTCATCGGGGCGGGGCCCCGATCCGTCTGGCCGCAGGCGTGGGGCAGGATGGCGTCATGGCACAGCAGATCTTGCCCCCGTCGGAATCCTGGCGCCGGATCGACGCCTGGCTGGCGACCCACTCGGCGTCCGATTTCGCACTGCTCAATCCGCCTGCGGCACGGGACGACATCGAGCGAGCCGAGCGTCTTCTCGGCATCCCGCTGCCTGGTGACCTGGCTGAGTCTCTGCAGTGCCATGACGGGGTGAGCGCCTGGGCGACCTTCCTGCCGGAGCAGTCACCGCTCGCGGTGAGCAGCATCGTGGATCATTGGCAGACCTGCATGGATGTCGCGGCCGAGAACGACGGCCTGACCCGTCGACCCTGGGACGACGAGCCCTGGTGGCACCCTCTTTGGGTTCCCTGGGCCGAGAGTCCCGATGGCGGGGTGCAGGTGATCGACCAACGTCCCGGCCCGGACACCGGCCGCATCGGCTGGGCAGGCCACAGTGGTGGCGGCGACTTCACCGATTCCTGGCCTGATCTGGCAAACCTTCTTCACACAGTCGCGCATGCGCTTCATGAAGGCGGTGACGTGCGCGGGCTGCGTCCCTACCTCACTGCCCGAGGTGAGCTGTGGTGGGACGAAGACGGCTGCGAGGAACTCAACGGCCAACCGCTGAGGGCAGCGCCCATCGGGCTGCCCTGACTATCAGCGTCGCAGACCTGCCGCAGAGCCGACAACGAACCACGTGACTGCTCTTACTTCTCTTACTTCTCGCGAACATTCCAAGGCTTCTGCTTCGGGCAGGATTCGAACTCCTCCGCAAACGAGTCCTGCTCTTCGGGTAGGCGCGTCACGGGGCCTGATCCGACGGCTTGTGCTCGTCATCGATCCTGCGGGGCGCCACGCCGAGGATCAGTCTCTCGAGGGCCTGCGGCATCGGCCCGAAGCTAGCAATCCAGGTCTCCACGACGTAGACCTCACTGTCTTCGTCGATGCCGAGAAAGAATCGGCCGTCATCAAGCTCGCCGAGCGGGAAGAGACGTCTTCCTACGGAGTCGCTCCATTCCGAGAACCGATCGTCCTCGCCCCAAGCCAGGCTCGGATTCAGTTCGAACGGGGCCCGGGCGCAGTTGATTCCCGGGCCACCGATGCTCGCGGTCAGTCCCCCGAACTCCTGGAGGAGCGCATCTGCAGCGTCGTGCATGACGAGACCGACCCCTTCGAACATGGACCGCCAGGCAGTCGTGTCGACCCGCCTGTCTGACGTCCACCCTGAAGCCTCCAGGACCTCAAGCACCTCTGGCGACCATCCGCGCATCACAGACCCAGCTCCTCAACTTGACGTGAGCGGTGATCATCCCAGGAGACGGCACAAGAGCAAACAGCGTGTGACCGAACTACAAGAAGTGGATCCGACCTTCCGTCAGTAGCCTTTTTGATCTGGCGCGCTTCGGCATGTTCCGTGAAGTGGACGATCTCGCGTTGTCAGTGGTCGAAGGGACACTGCCAGCATGGTTTTCTCTTCACATATCGTGTCTCTCTCAAGTCGGCGCTCCTCGGACTGGGTGGAGTCCCTGGGCGGCCCGTTGATCGCCGTGCCTGTGTCCGTGTTGGCGGAATGGGGCGGCTGTTCGGAGAACTGGGGCGAGGAGTCGGGCGCCGTGGAGGACTACGACCGAGCCTGCGCGGTCGAGGACTGGGCCGGACTGCTCGATGTCGGCTCCAGTGGCGTCCAGGCCCTGGTCCTGGCGGACGAGCCGGCCATCAGTCGCTACCTGCCCGAGCAGCAAGTGTTTGTGCGCTGGCTGGCTGCCGAATCGGAGAGCGAGTTGCTCGCCGCAGCACAGACCGTTCTTGCCGATCCTGACACCGAGTGGGAAGACGTTGGCATCTGGGAGACGGACGGACCTGCCGTGCTCATGGATTCCGCCACGCCGGGGGCCGAACTCAACGAGCAGTACCCGGATGGTGGCCAGCCAGAGCAGGCGCCGGTTGTGCTGCCCGCTGGTCGGTGGCGGGTCCGTGCGTTTCACACGACAGGCGAGTTTCCGTGGGTCGGTCTGGTCCAGTTGCTACCCGCAGAGCTGTGCTGAGTCGCAACTGCCGCAGTGTGGCATGGACAGTGTGCGAGCAGGATGCGTCTTCGGAGGAGGTCGAACCCGTCCCGTCCGTAGTGCCGGCGCTTGAGGAGCTTGATTCTCGTGACGTTGCCTTCGACGGCGCCGGAGTTCAAGGGGAGGGGGAGGCCGGCGGTGACGGCATCGCGACGTATCGGGCCGCGGTCTGCCCTCTTGTCCCCCACGGTGTTGTCCGAGGAGGTGCGTGATGCCCGCCGTACGCTGGCTTACCGGCTCGCCGCGTTCGACGCCCTGCCGCGGCCGGTACGGCTTTCCGCTGCTGCGGCCCTGGAGGTCATCGGCTGGGGAACCGATGTTCAGGAGGCGGCTTCCGCGATGAAGGACAGCACAGCGCGGCTCACCCCAATTCGGCTGGGGTGAGCCGCGTTTGTGTACAGCGGCGCTATGCGGCGAGGTAGCGGGCGTGGCCGCTACGGACGAACGTGGACCAGGCCGTCTCCAGGAAGACCAGCTTTGGTCCGCTCGGGTTCTTGCTGTCCCGGACCGGCACGAGCCCTTCGGGCTTGATGAGGTCGTCGGAGACCTCGACGCACTCGTGGCCGTTTCCGGAGTACGAGGACTTGCGCCAGTTGAAGTTGGACGTGTCAATGGTGCATGCAGTGCGCATGGTGCTCCTCACGAGCCTTGCGGATCAAGACGGTTGACGCTTTGGGCGCCAATACTTCGAGCCCCAGGTGATCGTAGAACGGTCTGTATACCGCCACTTCGCTCGGAGTCTCCAGCAGAGCGCCGTTGAGGCCGCTCTCCCAGTAGACTGCTTCGTTTTTCCTGGGCGTGACAGCAGCAGGATCGCTCCGATCGAGACGACTCCGCCGGGCATGCCTCTGTCGTACGGCAGGATGCGGAAGGTGACACGGGGGCGCTCGGCGAGTTCGAGTACGTGGGTGAGCTGGCCACACATGACCTCGTGGCTTCCGACGACGCGGTACAGGGCGGACTCGTCGAGGATGCTCCAGAACCACACCGGGTCGTCCCGGTCTAGGATGCTCTTCCGCGCCATGCGGTCCTCGACCTTTTCTTCGACGTCGCCCCCGAAGAGCGGGGTGGCGGCCTCGAAGATGGCGCGGGCGTACTCCTTGGTCTGCGTCACGCCCGGGAAGAGGTTTGCGAAGTGCTGGATGCGCGTGGCCTCTGCCTCGACCTCCGGATAGCCGTGTGCCCATATCGGGTACAGAGCGTGCTGCTGGAGATCCTTGCGGACGTGGTGCCACATGGCAGCCAGCTCGCCGGCGGCCCCTACGGCATTGTCGAGCAGTTGTCCGGTCGGCGCACTGGGGACCTCGTTGCCGAGTTCAATCCCCGCGATCATGGCCTGCGACAGCGGGATCAGGTCCCCGAACTGCTTCTGCGTCAGGCCTGCCGTGTAGCGCCGGTTGCGGAGCATCTTCCCAGCTAGCGAGGTAAGAGGAGCTAACAGAATGTGCGGGGCAGGCCATGTCTCCTGTCTGGCCTGGTCGTTGACCCGGGCGTGGGGAAGAGCGGGCCGCCGTGGCTGGTGTCGGACGATCTATGGGAGCGGGTTGCACCGTTGTTGCCGACGCGCCGGCGTCGGCAACAACATCCCGGGCGTCTTCCGCTGGACGACCGCAGGTGCTTGCAGGGGATCCTGTTCGTGCTGCACGCCGGTATCCAGTGGGAGTGGCTTCCGCAGGAGCTGGGCTTCGGCTCGGGGATGACATGCTGGCGCCGGCTGCGGGACTGGAACGAGGCCGGAGTGTGGGACAGCCTCCACCAGGTGCTGCTGACCGAGCTGCACCGGGCCGGGAAGCTGGACTGGTCGAGGGCGGTGATCGACGGCTCGCATCACAGGGCACTTCGGGGCGGCCCAAAACCGGGCCGGGCCCGGTCGACCGTGCCCGGCCCGGCTCCAAGCACCACGTGATCACCGACGCGCACGGCACACCACTGGCCATCGCGCTCACTGGCGGGAACAGGCACGACGTCACCCAGCTGCTTCCCCTGCTCGATGCGGTCCCGCCTATCAGGGGGCGCACGGGCCGGCCCCACCACCGGCCCCGGCAGCTGTTCACCGACCGGGGCTACGACTTCGACAAGTACCGCAGACTGCTGTGGAAGTGGGGCATCAAGCCGGTCATCGCACGACGCGGGGTACCCCACGGCTCTGGACTCGGCGTGGTCCGCTGGGTGGCAGAGCGCACGAATGCCTGGATTCATGGCTTCCGCCGCCTCCGCATCCGCTGGGAGATCCGCGACGACATCCACGAAGCCTTCCTCAAGCTCGCCTGCCGTCCAGACCCGGACCCTGTACGCCTACCTGCGCTGGCAGAACAACACCGCCCGCCACCCCGACGTCCCGGCCGCCAACGACGCGAGCGCGCACGCATCCGCAGCGAACGCGGTCTCCGCTGGGGCGGCAGGCCACTGCCAACCCCGGCCTGACCACGCCCACCCCGGCGAGGTCACAGCATTAGTCGTCGAACTCGAAGCCCGAAGTCTCCCCACGAGCAATGATTTCGCGGACTGCCTCGGGGCTCGTGATGACGGATTCAAGGGCCGTCTTGAGTCGCGCGAGGTCGCTCGAACTCCCGATCGCGCAGAACATGCCAGCCTCGCTGTCGAAATCGAGGCGCTCGGCAATGTCCGGCCAGGCAAACCGAACAAGACCTTCCCAGAAGTACCCGTTCGGCTCGTGCCCAGCGGCAGCTACTGCGCCATCGACAACCAGGCCACCGGCATCCAACGTCAGCGAGTACTCGCGGTCGAAGTCATGCAGGTTGATGGTCACGACGCGATCCTCTCACGCCCACTGCACGAGCTGCCCGATCCCTCGAACCGCTTGCCCGCTCCCTCATCGCTCCCGACTCGGTGAATCTATCCGGTCACAGCAACTAGATGCGCGAGTTGCGCAGCGACTGCCACACAGCACCGGCCAGCGCCCGCGTCGCCCGCGGGACCGACAGATGCTCGTGCTCGCGGTACAGGGCCCAGTTGTATTGCACAAGCGACAGCTTGTTGGAGGACAGCGACCCCGCCTGATGGGCTCTGTATACCGCAAGCGGCTCAGCCAGGCCCCGGGCGTCGGCACCGTCCCGCATGATCGACAGCCAAAGCGCATAGTCCTGGCGCTTTCGCATCTCCGGCATCAGCCTCGTGCCCAGGACATTGCGGTCGTACATGGCGGTGAGAGCACCGATGTAGTCCCGGACCAGCATCGCGCGGTAGTCCACGTGCTCCCGCGCACGGACCACCCGCCCGTTCGGGATCCAGTCGGTGCTCTCACCGTCGTAGTCGGCGTCCATCTTGAAGTACGAGGTGAACGTCAAAGGCGCAGTACCCTCCGCAGCGAAGGCGAGCTGCTTCTCGGTCTTCTCCGGAAGCCACATGTCATCGCTGTCGAGAAAGGCGATGTAGTCCCCGCGGGCCCGCTCGATTGCGAGATTACGCGCCCGGCCCGCACCGCCCCGCTCGGGTGCCGCCTCCGGCAGGACGCGCTCGTCCTGCTCGGCGAACTCGCGGAGCAGGTCCATGGAGCCATCGGAGGACTGGTCGTCGGTGACCAGGAGCTCAAGGTCGCTGTAGGTCTGCGTGAGCACCGATCGGACGGCTGCGCCGAGGGTGGCTGCCGAGTTGTACACGGGCATCACGACAGACACCAGGGGCACAGCACTTCTCCTTGCAGACGAGGAACGACGGTCCATTCAAGCACCGCAACCGAGTAGGAGCTGCCATGCAGATCGTTGTCGCTGGTCAGGGCTACGTAGGGCTACCACTGGCCGTACGCGCCGCAGAGGTGGGTCACCGTGTCGTCAGCTATGACGTGGACACAGACCGTATCAAGCGGCTCACCGTCGGGGATTCGTACGTGGAGGACGTGGCCTCCTCGCGGCTCCGCGCGGTCCTGGACTCCGGGGCTTACTCCGCGACCGCCGATGCCGCCGCGCTGGCCGGCTTCGACATCGCGGTGATCAGCATGCTGACCCCGCTGAGCGACGGGGTGCCCGACCTGACCTACGTCGAGTCCTGCGCCCGGACGCTGGGTGAGCACCTTCGCCCGGCGCGACGGTGGTCGTGGGTCCACGACCTATCCGGGCACCACGGAGGAGCTGCTGAGGAACGCATCTGCAGCATCGTGCATAACGAGGCCGACCGCTTCGAACATGGACTGCCACCCAGTCGTGTCGTCCCACCTGTCTGCCGTCCGCCCCGAGGCCTCCAGGGCCTCAAGCACCTCTGGCGACCATCCGCTCATCACAGACCGCTCCCCAACTTGAAGTGATCGATGATCACCTCCAGGAGATAGCCCAAGGGAGAACAGCGTGTGATCGAACCGCAAGAAGTGGGCCCGAGCTTCTGTCAGTGGTCTTTTTGAGCTCTCCGTAGGCGGCCAGGAGTTCGCCCCGCTGGCGGCCGTCGAGCCTTTCCCGTTGGCGGCCAGGCAGCGATCCAGCCGAGAGGACATGCGCCTCGGCCAGCAGTACAGGCTACCGAGCCCACTCTGGTGTGGAGATCGCCGTCACGATGGTGATGGCGATCTTCACGGGGTCTCGAGTTCCGGCACGATGGCCTCACAAACCGCTGGCCGCCTTGGTTGCGGGACGGTCCACGAGGGTGTTGTCAAGGTCGAAGAGCACCAAGGCCGGTCTGCACGTCGGTTCGATGCCGACTGTCTGCAGGTGGTCCGTCTGTCCCCTCAATACATGTACGAGGGGACACTAGCGGCTCGGGGGTGCGGCGTGGGTCAGATCTTCTTCGAGGGCAGGCGCCAGGAGGGCACGTCGAGTGCTTGGTCGTGGCGTTCGGAGCGCTGACGGTGGGTCCCCACCCACGCCCGAGGACAGGGGGCCTTCACCCGGGGCCAGCTCGCGGTCTGGTACGCCGGCGACTCCGGCCATGTCGAGACCCTGCCGAACGTGGTCACCATCCACCTGACCAGCAGTGCGGCGGCGTCTCCGGCGCTGGGCTTCACCACCTACAACGCGATGGAGCGGGCCCGCCAGCGGCGACGGATGGTCACTCTTCACGGCAGCGCCGCCGCCCATGACCAGGGCGCGGTGGTGCTGCTGGGGCACAAGGCAGCGGGCAAGACCACCACGGCGTTCGCGCTCGCGCGGCGAGGCTGGGCCCACGCTGGGAATGACCTGATCGTCCTGGGGATGATGAGGCAGGCCTGTACCTGATGCCCGGCAAGCCGACTGCCGCCGTCCGCCCCTCGGAGACGGAGGAGTTCTACCGCCAGAAGCCGCTGCTCGACCTGCGGTCCGGCTTCGCCTCCGATCGGATGCCCGTGGCACTGATCGTCCGCCTCACTGTGCACCCCCGAGCCCAGCCCCTTGCTGTGCCGGCGGCGCCGTTCTCCTCCGGCGAGTACGTGCGTCTCCACGAGAACCTGGCCCGCTACATCAGCGGTCTCCCCACCCCCGTCAGTGGCGTGCTCGGGGCGCCGTATGTGGTCACCTGGGCACTGGACACGCCACAGTGCGCCCGGTAGCGCCCTCATCTGATCAACCGCATGGAACGCAATCGGTTCTTCTACGTCCATGCCCCCACGGCCGAGGCGGCGGCGGACCTCATCGAGGAGCTGATGCCGTGACCGCGCTCGCCGCCGTGCTCCCCTCGCGGGACGAGGCCACCACCATCGGCGCCGTGACGGCCGCCATGGATCGCGCTCTCGACAGCCAGATACGGTCATCGTCAACGCAGATGCCTCCACTCACCCAGCGACCGCCCGCGCCTTCGCCTCCGCGCCCACGCGGGCGCGCAAGGTCGCCTTGACCGGGCTGCCCGCCGGCAAGGGACGGCAGATCCCCGCCGGCCTCGAACACGTACCCCGGGGCGCGACCGTTCTGCTGGCGGACACCGACACCCGTAATCCGTCACCAGACATGTACCAGCGCCTACTCGACGCGGCCTTCGCCAGGGCCGGGTGCACGGTCGCTGACTACTGCCGCTACTGGGACGAGGGCAACCTGACCCACCACGTGGCCCGCCCGCTGCTGGCGGCAGCCGGCTTGGACCTTCCGCAGCCGCTCGCCGGGGACATGGCTCTCTCTCCGCAGGCCGTATCGTGCGCGATGCGGGAGCGGCGTGTGCTCGCCGGGCCGCTGGCGGATGGCGTGGAAGGGTACGGGATCGACACGTTCCTCGTCGTTACTGCGGCCCACACGGGCCAGCGAGTCACCGGCGGGTCCTTGGACCGTACGAAGGAGCACGCGCCGTCCTTCCCCCCCCCTTCCGGTGATTTACGCCGAGGCCGTGCCTGTCCTCCTCGCGCTCACTGTCTCGCATCCGGAGCCGACTGGAGTGACGGCCGTGGTCTCCTACGACCTCACCGACCGGTCCCTGGACGAGCAGCAGCTCAATGCCATGCTCAGCAGGCTCGACAACCTCATCACCACGGGCATTCCCGCCTCCGCGAAGCCCTGGCCACTGCCGCTGCTGGACGCCTGGCGGCAGGTCAGGTTAGGGGCCTCCCCCGCCCAGGCAGCCACTACCCTGTGGCCTTTCTACCTCCGGAGAGTCCGCTCGTGGCTCTCCACGGGAATCACCGTCCCGCTCGCCGCGCGACGCGCCCACCTGGCCAAAGCGCACGTCTGCCTTGGCCGCTGGATCGCCGACGACAACCGCCGTAGGAGCTGAACCGCCGTGACCGCGACCACAGGCTTCCGCGCCTTTTCCCTCGAACCGTTCCCCGAGATCAAGGAGGGCGCCTCGATCACCGACGCCATCACCAGCGTCCTCACGGACCAGAGCATCGCCCTTGATTCCGGCGATGTCCTGGTCATCGCTTCCAAGGCCGTCTCGGTCTCCGAAGGCCGCTACGTAGCTCTCGATTCTGTGACCCCCAGCGAGGAAGCCCTTCAGCTGTCGGCCCGGACCGGCAAGCCCGCCGAGGTGGTGCAGATCATCCTCGACCAATCGTCGGGCTACTTCCTGGCGACCGAGCGCGGGCCGATCATCGCCCGTCACCGGCTGGGGTACCAGCTGACCTCGGCCGGGGTGGACCGCGCCGGCATGGACGGCGCGTGGCTGCTGCCCGCCGACCCCGACGCGTCTGCCCGCCGTCTGCGCGAGGAACTCACCGCCGCCACCGGAGTGCAGGTGGCCGTGGTCATCGCAGACTCCGACGGCCGGGCGGACCGGCGCGGCTCCACCGTCATCGCCATCGGCGCGGCCGGGATCTCCCCGCTGCGCGTCAGCGAGCACACCGAAGACGGCGGCAAGGTCAAGCGCCAGGAGGAGACCGTCATCGATCTCGTCGCCGCGGCCGGCGGCATCGTCCTGGGGCAGCGCGGGCGTGGCGCCCCGGTCGTGGTGATCCGCGGCCTCTGCTACGAGCCCGGGGATGGGGGCGTGGCATCGATCCTGCACCGACGCTGATGACCTGGCTGATCACTGGGGCGAGCGGCACCATCGGCACCGGCCTGACGCGCTCGTTCGCTCAGGCCGGCATCCGGCTGCGGCTACGCGATCTGCACCCGCTCGCCGAGCTGCCGCCCGGCGCCGAGTTCGTTCAGGCCGACCTGCGCGACCTGGGCGCGGTCAGCAACGCTGCTGCAGACGTGAACGCCGTCATCCATCTCGGAGGGACCACCCACGAGGCATCGTTCCCTCAGATCGCCGAGCACCCTGCAGCTGTCCGGAACAGCGCGCGTAGGTTCCACCGTCGGCAGGACAAGGGGAATACAGCAGTGAACCTGGAGGAGAGGGGCACGCGAACAACCGGGATGGCGGCCGGCCTTGGAGCATGAGCTGTGCTGACTGTCCGTGGTCAGTGCTGATCCTCGCCCACCTGTACCGCGTCGATCTGACAGCGGGCGGTCCAGCCCTCACGGGCCGGTGCTTGAAGGCACTGGCGGGGCCCGGCGTTCGGATGACCGCCTTCACCGTCAGCCTGCCGGATCCGGTCCCGGTCGCCGTGGCACGTCGCTCGCGTCAGGCGGGCATCCGGCCGCTTCCCCAGGTCTGATCATTGCGCTCCCCCGGTACTTGTAGCGGCGGCAGCGCGAAGCGCGCCCGGGGTCCGTGGTTCGTGGTTCGTGAAGCCCTCCTTGAGGTGTCGGAGGCTACGGCCAGATTGTGCTGTGCCCTGATGCGAGAAGAACGCCCGACCGTGTCGTGAGTGCGCTCCGAAGGGTAGGAGAGCGGGATGACCTTGGACTTCGCGCCGTACGAGGCGCTGTTGATGGACTGGGACGGGACCATGGTCGATTCCCAGCCGCTCAACTACCGGTGCTTGGCGGAGGCGTTATCGCTCTACGGGATAGCCCTTGACCAGGAATGGTATCGGTCACGGCTTGGGACTTCGGGCAGCGACCTGCTCGCGGAGCTCGGTGTCACCGTGCCGCATGGGGAGGTGCTGGCTCGGTGCGGGGAGCTGATCATCGGCAGTGTCCGGACGCTGCGCCCGTTTCCTGTCGCGGTGGGGTGGGTGGAGGCGGCCCGTGATCAGGGGCTGCGGTGTGCGGTGGCCTCGGGAGGTGGCGGCCCGGTGGTCCG
Organism: Streptomyces sp. URMC 127; assembly: GCF_051386535.1. Classification (NCBI taxonomy): domain Bacteria; kingdom Bacillati; phylum Actinomycetota; class Actinomycetes; order Kitasatosporales; family Streptomycetaceae; genus Streptomyces; species Streptomyces sp. URMC 127. Next base: position 119,498 of record NZ_JBPQTW010000002.1, on the reverse strand, counting down.
CGCGGGGTTGGTGGCCACGGGCCTGGAGCGTCTCTTCGACGTGGTGGTGACGCGCGAGGATGTCGCGCGGGGAAAGCCCGCGCCTGATGTGTTCGTGGAGGCGGCGCGGCGGCTTGGTGTGCCGCCGGCGCGGTGTCTGGTGGTTGAAGACGCTGATGAGGGGCTTGCGGCTGCCCGGGCGGCGGGCATGGACGCCGTGGACGTGCGGCCGTTCGCGGTGTCCGCCTGGTAGCGCCGTGCGCTTGTGCGTTTCAGGTGAGGACTCGTAGCTCGCGGCCGAAGGCGATCGCGTCCGGCAGTGTGGGGTAGCGGCGGCGCAGGTGGTAGTCGAGCTGGCGGGCGCGGCCTCGCATGGAGCTGACGATGCGGTCGCCGGCAAGGGCTTGGCGGGCGGCCGCCAGGGCGGCGTCCGGCTCGCCGAGGGCGGCATGGGCTTGAGCCAGATCGAGGCGGGCGATGGCCAGACGGGTGGGGGCTTGCTGGGGGCTCTTCTGGTAGTAGCCGATGGCCTCGGTTGCGGCTTTGCGGGCGAGGGCGTGCTGGCCGAGGGCGCCGTGTGAGGTGGCGTCGTAGCTGATGATGCGGGCTGCGTCGACGCCGAAGAGTCCCCCGCCGTAGAGGGGTAGGTGGTCGCGGTAGTGGTGGGCCTTGGCGGCCGCCTCGGCGAAGGCGTCACGGTTGCCGAGACGGGCGTGGGTCCGGGCGAGCTGTGCGGTCAGGCGGACAGCCGCGTCGCCGTTCGCCGGAGCGACCTGCAGGCCGCGGGTTGCCGCTGTCAGGGCGTCGAGCGGATTGCCGCTGTAGAGGGCGTCGGTGCAGCGCACGTCTTCCACCCAAGCGCCGATTTCGGGGGTCTGGGCCTGTTCGGCATGGGCCCACGCGTCCTCGCACAGGGCGGCGACGTAGTCGCGCCGCCCGCGGTCGTGGGCGATCCAGGCCAGGATGACCGAGAGCATGGCGCAGTGCCTTGCGAGTTCCACGCCTTCCTTGAGGGTGTGACGGTGGTGGTGCAGGAAGGTGTAGGCGCGGCGGCGGAGGTTGTAGGCGGTGGGCCACAGCTGGGCCGGCGGCTGGGCGGAGTAGTTGGCGGCGAGCTGGTGGACGGCGAGGTCGAGGCTGTCGATGTCGTCGCGGGAGATTTCGGTGGCGGTCGCGTGGCTGGCGAAGGCGCGGAAGGTGTCGGCGCTGGCCGTCTCGGTGGCCAGGGCGGGCACCAGGACAGCGCCGGTGATCAGGCTGAGGGCGGTCCGGCGTTTCATGGGATCATCACCTGCTTCGTCGGGCCGCGTGTGCTGGGCCGCAGTGGGGTGGGTGCTGAGGCACTCGCAGCCGCAGGGGTCGAACCCCGAGATCTTCCGGGGATAAAGGCACGGATAAACGGCAAAGTTCGGTGAAGGTCAGTGCGACGACGTCGGGCATGGGCGGGTCGGGGCATTCACCGTCCCGGATCCAGCGGGCGATGCGCGAGTGACACGGGGGAGGGTCGGGACGGCCAAGCGCGGTGAGGGGCCGTCCGATGTCCTGCGAGAGACGGCGGTAGGACCGGCCGGAGCGCGCCTTCCAGTACGCCGGCTGGGCGTTGCGCGGTGCTGAGCTGTCGCTGCTCGTCACGCGATATCCCCTCCCCGCCTCCAGGGCAGATGGCGTGCCTGTCCCCTCAAACTAGCGGCGCACGGCCGCCGGTGCGATGCCTTGTGCCGCTCCGCAACGCCGCGCAACGCCCCGCACCGTTGGCATGTGGAATCGCAACGCATCGCACCGCCCGCACCACTGGATCCGCAACGCGACAAGGCGGTGTTCTGTCGTGCGCCGGGTCGGCATGGCCCGTGCGTGGCCCGGGCCGTCCGGCGCGGGTCATCGAGCCCGCGGGTGAAGGGATCTCGATGAACCCTCCTGGCATGTTGGCCAAACTCTCGCTGGCTCCTCTACACCCAGCGTTTGCTTCCCCTGGTGCTCGCCCACTTCCTCTTCGACGCCCTTCCCCTCCTTCAGGAGGCCCGGTGATGCCCAGTTCGTTGTTCGTCTGGCGGATGTGCCCGCCCGAGGGGCCGTTCTCGGCTGGCGAGAACCGTTGCAGTTACCGTTTCCGAAGAGCCGGGGGCTGCTCGTCGGCCACGAGCCGGAACGTATCGACGTCGTGCCGGCGTGATCGGTCTGGCAGCAGCAGCCCATGTTTCCGCCTCGTTCCACAGCCAGGGCGGAGTGGCCCATGTCGTGGCCATGCTCACATGGTGCCGACGGGACCAGCTCCGTTCAGACCGGAACGAGATCGCGGCAATTGGTCAGCCCCGGAGACTTCATTCTGATCGTGGGCCCAGGTGCCGTCAGGGACCGCGATTCGAGTGGTCTTCCTCGGTTCCAGTGCACGGAGTCGTAGTGGGGTTCTGTTGCTGCGCACCGCCGCATGTCTATGCTGCGGGGTCTGGGTGAAAGGGCGCGGCTCACCCCAACGCACCTGAGGTGAGCCGCGCGTTCGTACGGTAGGTAAGGCGCTATTCGTTCACGATGTCGGTGATGAAGGCGGACCAGGCGTCGGCTGGGAAGATGATCGCTGGCCCCGTCGGGTCCTTACTGTCGCGGACCGGCATGTAGCCCATGTATCCGTCGGCGACCTCGACGCAGCCGTTGCCCGCGTCGCTGTGCGACGACTTGCGCCACACGGCTGCGGAGAGGTCGAGCGCGTGCCTGCTATGAGTCACTTACCATTCCCTTCCATGATCGATTTGATTCTTTCCCGGGAGAGGTCCGCGGGAAGTGCAGCGGCGACGACGCGATCGAAGGCGTCCTCGTAGACCTTCGTAACGGCTGACCCTTCAGCGAAGGTGCTGCCCATGATGTTCTCCAAGTGCACGATCGTGGGCCATGGGCCGGGGAAGTGAACCACGTGGAACAGACCGGCCATGCCTGGGTGAGGTACAGCGTCGAGGGCCATGACCTGGATGGTGATGTTCGGCAGGTCCATGACGTCGAGCAGGTGTCTGAGCTGTTCCCGCATCAGCAAGGGGTGGCCAGCAAATCGCTGGTGCAGTGCACTTTCGTTGATGACGGCCCAGAGCTTGAGCGGCTGCTGGGGGCGGGTGAGGACGACCTGGCGCGCCTTGCGCACCTCGACCAGCGCTGCGATTTCCTCCGGCGTGCGGATCATCGCGGTGGCGTCGATGACCTCGCGGGCGTAGGCGCCGGTCTGGAGCAGGCCAGGGATGATGTTCGGGGCGTAGATGTTCATGGTTTCGGCGTCGGCTTCCAGGCTGATGTAGTCGCTGTACTCAGCGGCGACGACGTCTCCGTACGTCTGCCACCAGCCGCGTTTGCCGGCATCCTTGGCCAGCCCTGCCAGTGCTCCTATCAGCGTCTCGTCCGTGACGCCGTAGCCTGCCATCAGCTCCGGGATCGCTTTGGCGGGGATATGAGCCTTAGCGTTCTCGATCTTGGAGAGCTTGGTCGGGTCCCAGCCCAAGCGGCCGGCGGCTTCTTCGAGGGTCTGTCCGGCGCTGTCTCTGGCGTCACGCAGTAGAGCACCGAGACGCCTTCGGCGGAGCGTGGGCCGGGCCCGTTGGTTCGGCATTGAGCTCGCGTCCTCCCTCTTGGGTGGTGAACTTCCGCGAAAAGGTGATGCGTTGAGCCTTACAGGTCGCATTGTGCCTCTGCAGGGTTACACAAGTCGATAGAACCCCGGTTCGGGATTTGCCAGTTGAGGTGACCTGCTTGCACACCCAGCTTTCCAAGCGGCATCCTTCCTGAGTCGCGGTGATGCGCATCACTTCGCGCTCATCCGGTGATCAGTGCGCGGCGGCCTGCCACCCCCGAACGGCAGGCCGCCGATGCAGCCATCTCACTGCTCGCCCAGGAGCCTCCATGCCCACTTTTCCTGGCACCGCCATGGCTGTACCCGCCCTGCACCTCCGAAACGGCAACCAGAATCCCGTCAGATCACGCGTCGGTGCCCGCTACCGACAGGCGCACAACAGCATGAAGAACTGGCGCACCCAGGCCGGTGGTAGTGCGATGTGGGCACTGAAAACCTTCGTTCGCCCACCACGAGGCGCCCGCCGACCTGCTGCCCGGGGCAAGCAGAACGAGTACCCCATCGATGTCGACGACATCATGAACACGGTACGAGCCGCCCTTGACAGGCTGCCGCTCGCCGCCACCGTCGATCACCAGCTGCTGCGCCTGCGCGGCCACATCCAGCTTCTCCTGTCCGAGATCGAGATCCAGGACTGGGCACGGTACGGCCAGGAAGACCAGATCCGCCTCATGGCCGCATCCGTACGAGACACGCTGGCGGAAGTGCCGGAACCCGGACCTGCGGTCGGGCGCTGCGTCTACGCCAAGGTGCTGGCCGGCCTCTGCCGCGACCTCCTCTCCCTGGCACTCATCGGCGAGACGGTCGAGGTCGTGAGGCCATGAGCGGCTTACGCGACCGCGAAAGCCAGAACGACAAGATCGACATCTCTCACCCGTTCCGCGCCACGGTGGCCCTGCTCCTCGGGGCCCTCATCCCGCCTGCCGCCATCCTCCTCGCTGGCCACGACGCGGCGTCCTCACAATCCCGGCCGGCGCCCATCGCTCTTCCCGACCATCCGCTCGACGAGAGGTAACAACCATGAACGGCTCTCGTGCACACCACGAGCACCCGCAGCACCACACCAGCGACGAAGAGGGACACCTGTTACAGCCCCAGCGCATCGCTGTGGGATCCGACAAGGCCGGCCGCGACCACGCGACCGCGCTCACCAACGATCTCCGGGCGAGCAGTCTCGTGTCCTCCATCATCGACATCAACACGCTCGACAGCCGGGACCGGGCCACCTACCCGGAGATCGCGTTCGCCGCCGCGCAGCTCATCGCCGAAGGCCACGCCGACCGTGCGCTGCTCTTCTGCCACACCGGCCTCGGCATGGCCATCGCCGCCAACAAGGTCCCCGGCATCCGCGCGGTGACCGCCCACGACCCGTGGTCCGTGCGGTACTCGGTGCTGTCGAACAACGCACAGGTCCTCGCCATGGGCCAGGGGATCGTGAGCCTGGGCCTCGCACGGCGTCTCGTCGGGGAATGGCTGACCTACCGCTTCGACCCCACGTCGTCGGCCGCCGCGAAGATCGAGACGATCAGCGCCTTCGAGGACCGCCGGCAGGGACGGAGCATCGCCGATGCCTACTGACCGCGCCACCGTGCCGCGCACGGACGCTCCGCTGCGCTGGCCCGTCGAACCCGCACAGGGAGGCTGGTACACCACCGCGGAACACAACGCGGTGCGCTCCGTGCTGGCGGAGTCGGACGACTGGCAGGTGGGCTGGAAGTCGGCCGGATACGTCGGGGCGTTCGAGGATGCCTTCGCCGGGTTCACCGGCAGCCGGTTCGCCGTCGCTTTCAACTCCGGCGGCACCGCGCTCGAGATGCTCCTGCACTACCTCCGGCTCGACCCGGGCGACGAGGTGATCTCCTGCGCCGTGAACTTCGTCGGCCCCCTCCTCGCGATCATCAGCCAGGGCGGCAAGCCCATCCTGGCCGAGCCCGAGCCGAACACACTCAACCTGGATCCCACCGACGTAGAGCGCGTGCTCAGCCGCCGGACGCGGGCGATCCTCGTCGCGCACTGGAACGGCGCCGTGGCCGACCTTCGCCCGTTCCTCGACCTCGCCGAGCGCAACCCCAACCCGATCCACGGGGCACCGCTCGTCATCGTGGACGCGGCCCGCGCATGCGGCGGCCGCACGCCCACCGGTGCCCGGGTGGGCGCCGAGGGATGGGCGACGATGTTCAGTTTCGAGTCGAAGAAGCTGATGACCACCTTCGGCCAGGGCGGCATGATCACCACCGACGACCAGGCCCTCGCCGAGCAGCTTCGCCGGCTACGCACCTACGGCGGCACGGAGCACTGGGGTACCAACCAGATGATGACCAAGGCCCAGGCCGCGGTGGGCCTGGTGCAACTGGCGCGCCTGGACGAGATGAACGACGCACGCATCGCACGTGCCCACCAGCGCACCCGCGGTCTGGCCGACGTCGAAGAACTCACCTTGCCGCCGACGCTGCACGACCGTCAGCACGTCTACTACCGCCACAATCTGCTGGTGCCCGAATCGTGGGCCGGCGAAGGGCGCGACGAGCTGATGAACGTCCTGGCCTCCGAGTACGGCCTCGGGAGCATCATCAGCGACCGTCCCGCCTACCTCTTCCACCGCCTCATCAGCGCCCGCACCGCCGATCAGCACTGCCCCCGGGCGGAGCAGCTCACCGGCCGGCTGCTGTGCCCCTACCTGCACCCGCGCATCAGCGTCGCTGAGGAAGAAGAGATCACCGGCGCCATAGCGCGCGCCACCGCACGCGTCGCCCGGACCCGCAGCACCTCCTGACCGAGAAGGGCAGAAGCCAGTGTCGGTACTCACACGGGAGATCGACTCCCTCCTGGCCAAAGAATTCCACCTGACCACCCCCTACGAGCCGAAGGACCCGGACGGCCTGTTGCGGATGGTGTTCCTCATCCCCTTCGGGCACGCCTTCTCCCTGATGTGCAACGGCCCCATGGGCCTGTACGACCTGATCAACCGCAGCCCGCGCATCCCCGCCGTCGCCGAGCGCGCTCTGCAGTACGACTGCCTCATCCACGACGGAAACCGTCTGCACACTCCCGGCGGCGAGCCGTACCGCAGCATGGAGTCGCCGCGGCCGGTGAACGAAGCGGACATCGTCGGCCTCTCTATGATCAACGCAGGAGACCTTCACAGCCTGCTGCGCCTGCTCGACCTCGCCGGGATTCCCCGGCGCAGTGCCGACCGGGTGCCGGGCAGGGACCCGCTCGTCGTTGGCGGTAATCAGGGCCTCGCCGATCCGGAACCGCTGGCCGACTACATCGACGTTGTGGCCGTCGGCGAAGCGGAACACTCGCTCGCCGAGCTGATCCGTATCGTGCACGCCCACTGCCAGGCGGGCGGCGGCGCCCTTCTGGAGGAGCTGTCCCGCATTCCGGGGCTGTACGTGCCGTCCATGTACGAGTGCGACTTCAGCCCCGGCGCAGGCGTCGAGGCGATCCGCCCCCGGTCGCTGAAGGTGCCGCCTGCGGTGCACACCCAGTACCTGAAGGTCGGTGACCTGCACGACGCGCACTTCGTGTACCCGATCACTGACGGTACTGCGGCCGGCTGCCACCCGGTCGTCGGCTGCCTCCACAGCTGCCACTACTGCAACCTCGGCGTGCCCCCCTTCCGGCAGGCTCCGCTCGACCTGCTCCTGGCCTACATCGACCGGCTTGAAGAACTCAAGGTGCCGAAGATCATCATCAGCGCGCCGACGTTCACCCAGTACCGGCACCGCCAGCAGCTCCTCGACCGCATCCTCGCCTACGCCAATCGCGCCGAGGCCGACGGCCGCCGGGTCACCACGATCATCGGCTCGATACGGGCCGACGAGATCAACGCCGACTACCTCGACGCCGTCACCAGGCTCGGCGACTTCGGGCACCTGTTCACCGAGCTGCACCTGTCCCAGACACGCGGCGTCATCACCGTCGCTCCCGAGTGGGCATCACCCGACCTCGTCGCCCTGTACGGCAAGACGCAGAAGAAGGAACGCGTCGACCGCGCCCTCGACCTGTGCCGAGAGAACGGCAACATCAACACGGTCATGCTCTACTTCATCATCGGCGCGCCCGGCGAACGGCCCGAGGACCGGATGGCCATCGCCACCTACGCCCGCGATGTCCGGCAACGGCTCGGTGCACGGGACGCGAACGTCATCGTCAAGCTCCATCAGTTCATGCCCAAGCCCGGCACCCCCACCCAGCGCCTTCGCATGGCCGATCCCGACCTGGTCCGGGACTACGGCGACCAGGTCGGCGACCAGCTGCGCAGCCTCGTCGGAGACGAGGAATACCAGGCGCACTACAGGGTGGAGCAGTTCCCCACCAGCCGCATGCACCTCGAAGTCGTCTGCTCCCGCGGCGACCGCCGCATCGGCCACGTCCTAGAGGACCTCTACGACGCCGGCACCGACCTGGCGTCCCTCGGCAAAAACGACCTCGTCGAGGCGCTGGCCAAGCGCGGCCTCGACTACGACCTGCACCTGCGGCACATGGATGACCGGATCCTGCCGTGGCAGATCCTCAACCACGTCAGCGCCGAGGCCGAACAAGCCCTCGCCCGAGCCCTCGCCAAGCGCGAGGCCGTCCAGTGATCGCTTCCTTTCCGCTATTCCCGGACAAGCACGCCCTGCCCGCGGCCACTGATCCCAGCGAGCACGCAGCGCACGTGCGCACCCGGGAACCGGACGCCACCCTCGACCACCTCGGCGGCGTGATCCTGCTGTATCAGCGATCGCTTCTGCGCGACGTACTCTCCACGTGCCAGGCCAGACCCCTGAGCGGTTGGGTCCGCGGAGACCTGTGGTTCATCGAGCACGACGGCTGGCGGGTCGGCATCTGCGGAGGCTTCGGCCTCGGAGCCCCCGCCGCAGCCCTGGTCCTCGAACAGCTCATCAGCCTCGGCACCACCCGCATCATCACCGTCGGCACGGCGGGGTCGCTCCAGCCGGACCTGCGCGCCGGAGACGTGGTCGCGTGCACGCGGGCGCTGCGCGACGAAGGGCTCTCTCACCACTACCTCGCCCCATCCCGGTACGCCCACCCGTCCAGCGTGCTGACCGATCACCTCGTGCAAATCCTTCGGGCGTCCGGACTCACCGTGCGGCAGGGGCCCGGATGGAGCACCGACGCGCCGTACCGCGAGACCCACGGCGAAGTCTCGACGTACAGCTCTGACGGGATCCTCACCGTCGACATGGAAGCCGCAGGCGTCTTCGCCGTCGCCGAACACCGCGGCGTCAGCGCAGCGGCGCTCTTTGTCGTCGCCGACTCCCTCCTCGACCGCCGCCCCCGCCAGGACTCGCCAGCCATTCGTGCCAGCCTGATCGCCGCCGCCCAGGCCAGCCTCACCGCCCTCGCCTCCGAACCAAGATCACCACGAGTGGCGGGCCGAGTGCATTACGGTGAGGCATCCACCAGATGACGCGACGACGGCATGCCCCCCGTCCCGCGACCATAATCCGCACCAGCAGAAGGGCCAGCCCGTGAGCACCGGAGCACCGCGCCCCGCGATCGGCGCCGTCGTCCTGACAATGAACGACCGGCCAACCGAGTTTCCCCGGGCCATGGCCTCGCTCCTCGCCCAGGACGGTGTGGACCTCGACGTCGTCGTGGTCGGAAACGGATGCGAGCCCGCCCAGGTACCGGACGGCGTACGGGCCGTCGCGCTGCCGGAGAACGTGGGCATCCCCGAAGGCCGCAACATCGGCGCCGAGAACGTCAAGGGGGACTACGTCTTCTTCTTCGACAACGACGCCTTTCTCCCCACCACCGACGCCTTGGCCTGCCTTGCCGCCGAGCTGGAGCGCGACCCGCACCTGGCCTACGTACAGCCCCGCATCGCCGACCCCGACACGGGCGTCACCCTGCGCCGCTGGGTTCCCCGGCTGCGCGCCGGCGACGCCACCCGGCCAGGCACCGTGACCGTCATGGCCGAAGGAGTCGTGATGGTCCGCCGCACCGCCTTCGAGCTCAGCGGCCGGTGGCCCGGGCACTTCTTCCTCTTCCACGAGGGCATCGACCTCGCCTGGCGACTGTGGAACCACGGCCACACCGGCCTCTACGCGCCCGACATCCTCGTCCACCACCCGGCGACCAACCCGGCACGCCACGAACGGTTCTACCGGCTCAACGCCCGCAACCGCGTGTGGCTCGCCCGCCGCAACCTCCCCGCACCCTTGATCCCCCTCAACCTCACCACCTGGACCCTGATCACACTGTGGCGCTTCCGCGACCGCAACGCCCTGCGCGCCTCGCTCGCCGGCTTCCGAGAGGGACTCCACGAGGACCCCGGTACGCGATCGCCGATGAGCTGGCGCACGGTCGCCCGGCTCACCGCCGCGGGCAGGCCGCCCATCTTCTGATCTTTCTGACCGTCTCGGAGCGAGAGGAGCCCCTGTTGCCCGAAGACAGCACCACCACCATCAGGCCTGAGATCATCAACTACTACGCCCACGGCTACGAGGAAGCAGACCGCTTCGCCGCCGACACCGCCTCCGCGGCGAGCATGCTCGAATTCGTCCGTATCCAAGAACTCCTGCGCCCCTGGCTACCCCCGCCGCCCGCCGCCATCCTCGACGTCGGCGGCGGGCCCGGCGCCCACGCCCGGTGGCTCATGGACGACGGCTATACCGTCCACCTCGTCGACCCCGTCCCCAAGCACATCGACCAGGCGCGAGCTCGCGGAATCGAAGCCTCCTTCGGCGACGCACGCCACCTCGACACCCCGGACCACACTTACGACGCGGTACTTCTCCTCGGCCCCCTCTACCACCTCACTGAGCGAGCCGAACGGATCAGGGCCCTGAACGAAGCCGCCCGCGCAGCGCGCCCAGGCGCCCTTGTAGCTGTAGCTGCGATGAACCGCTACTCGCACTTCCTCGACCAGGCGGTCAAGCACACCCTCGCGAACTCCGACGTTCACGGCGTGATCGCCAGCACCATGCACGGTGGTGTCTACGACCGGCCTGGCCTGGGCTTCACCACGTCCTACTTCCACACCGCCGCCGACTTTCGTGACGAGCTCACCACCGCCGGCCTCCACACTGCCGCTCTGCACGGCACTGAGGGGCCCGGCTATTGGATCCTCAAGACCATCGAGAAAAGAGCCAATATTCGCATAGCGATCGATTCGGCGGAATTCGCTTCCGCTCTTGCGGCGGCCCGGCTTGCGGACGGACAGCAAGACCTCCTCGCCGTCACCGCTCACCTGCTTGCCATCACACACACCGCGGACGGCATGCCCCAGCCTCAAGGGATTAAGTCGGACGGGTGATCCCTGCTCGATCTCGCCCGCATCAGCGTCGCCCTGGCTAGCCTCGGCCGGGCCAGGAGCACGGCGTGCTCTTCGGCCGAGGCAGTCCGGCGGCCCGCTCAAGGAGTTTCCGGCGCCCGCAGACCACCACCAGCACACCGTAGAAGCCATGTCGTGGAGTGGGAGCTAGTCCGGCGTCTGACTGATCGCCTGCCTGGACGGTCACAGCACGCTGCCAGCCGAGCAGCGGCGCATCCTCCAGATCCTCAAGATCAGCGAGGAGGCCGGCGAAGCCGCTCAGGCCGTGATCGGCGCGATGGGCCAGAAGCCGCGCAAGGGCTTTTCCCACACTCGGGACGACGTTCAGGCCGAGGGGTGCGACATGATCACCACAGGCATGGTCGCACTCCGCTGGCTCACCCCTGACGCCGACCAGGTCTTCACCCGGCATCTGGCGGGCACCATCGAACCTGACCTCGGCGAAGTCGGACAACCTGCCCTGGGACCTGCACCGCCCCCGGTCACTGGGCCCCTCCTCCATTGATCAGAAACGCCACGAGCGGCCTCGTCGTCCGCGGCGGTCATGTCCTCTTCGTGCGCGGCGACTGGCCTCAGCCCGACACGTACTGGCTTCCGGGCGGAGGGCAGGAGCCGGGCGCGACACTGCTCCCCTGCGAGGAGCGTGAAGTATTTGAGGAAACCGGTGTGCGCGTCGCTGCCGGGCCCTTGGTGCAGGTCCGCGAGAACATCTCGGCGAATCACCCAGACGGGCTCGTGCCAGCGGACTCGGAGCACCGTGTAGACGCCATGTTCTGGTGCGAAAACCGACGCCCGCACACTGTCCGGCTCGCCGGGCACCATCGACACCCCAGGGTCGTTCAGCCGCAAGTGGATACATCCCAGCAGGCAACCGAGATCAGCGGCCCGCTGCAGGGCAAGCTCAATCCCCCGAATATGCGACCCCTGCATCCAGGAGAAAAGGGCGTAGCTGCGCCCTCCGGACTCGACCACCAGTTCCCCTGTGCTGGCCTCCTCAACAGAGCAAGCAGGGACGCCCTGGGCGGACAATTCCGCCACGACGCTCAGGTTCCGACGAGTCAGCGAAGGCGAATGTCAACGATCTCCTTGAGCGCGAAACTGCCGCGCGCCGATCTCAGACACCAGTTCCGGTTCATCAATCCGTCGGCCAGGTATCGCGCTTCGACGATCTCACCCAGACCGTACACCGAGGCGATCCTCGATAGATCATCCCTGGACACAGTCGGCTGCGTGGCTTGAGATCCCTCATCCATCACCTGGTGAGCCTAGCCGGGTAATTGCAACGTAGCAGGCAGATTTGGCCTTCTCGCCGACGCAAGAGCAGACGGATGACTGTTCGCCGGAATCCACGGTCCGTTCCCGCAGCTTTACGTCGACTGTTCGAGGGTCGGCCCCCTCGCGCTGGGGCCCTGCACCTGGGCGGAGAGGGCCCGTGCGTCCTTCTTGCACGGATTGGAGGCCCTCTAGTGCGCCGCTACTGGTGTTCTGGACTGCTGGCGTGCCCCCAGTGACCTCCAACGCCGCCTGAAAGCCGAGCCCGTCGACCTGTCCGCTGGAACAGCCCCACCAACGTCGGTACCCTCCTGGTCGGATACATCACCCTCCAACCGTTGCCTGATCAGCTCACCGTGTGGACCGCCGCAGCGGGCATCCACATCGCCGCATGGCGCCGACTCCCACCGCCGGCGCCCGTGCGTACTTCCTTGGCCTCCTACCCTGGAGCAGGTAAGGCACAGGGCCAGCACCTTCACGATCTGCCCCATCCCGACCGGCCCAGCCGCTACTGTCCCCTTCGTGCGTGCACCGAGGGGACAGCAAGCCGCCCACCCATCCGGCCCCGACCCGTCGCCGCCCTTGGCGCTCTTCGACCTCGACGGAACCCTGATTGATCGCGTTCACGGCCTGCGGCACTGGGCGGAGGAATTTACCCGAAGCCGAGGACTCGGCCCGGGCGCCGTCGACTGGCTCGTCGAAGCCGACGCCGACGGCTTCAAGCCCAAAGATCAGTTCTTCGCCGAGGTCCGGGAACACTTCGCCCTCGATGAGAACCCCGACGCCCTGCACGACGAGTACCAGCAGCGGTACCCGCTCTTCCTCTGCTGCTCCCAGCACGTCCTCGATCAGCTTGCGCGACTCCGCGCATGCGGATGGCGGGTCGGTGTCGTCACCAACGGCCTGACCCGCACGCAGACGGCCGTCCTGGAACACTCCGGGCTCACGCAGCACCTCGACGGCTGGATCATCTCGGAAGAGGCAGGCATCCGGAAGCCGGATCCCCGCATCTTCGCCCTGGCCGCCGAGCGCTGCGGAACCGGCCTGGCCGCCGGCTGGTTCTGCGGGGATTCCCCCGAGGCGGACGTCATCGGTGGCCAACTCGCCGGGCTGCGGACCCTCTGGATCCGACGCGGACGCTCATGGCCAGCCTCCCTGCCGCCACCTGACCGAACCGCCGACGACATCACCCAGGCCCTGCAGTACCTGCTCGACCTGGCCGCCGACTGGCCAGTGCCACCAGGAGCGGCAGTGAACTGAACTAGTTCAAAAGCGCTAATCGCCGAAGACGTACGCCAATGGCCGTTTAGGAGCGCAGGAGAATCGAGGCACCCTCGCACCGGGCGGTCCTCCGAATCGGTGCATTCACTCGCGCCGCTCAGACCAGCTCCTGGCCGGCCCGCAGCTCGACTTGCTCGAAGGACTGACCCGGGCGGCGCCAGCCACCCTCGCCCTGCTGCACTGCCTCCCCGGGCACAGCAAAGCCCCTACCGCCAGCCCGGCGTGGCGCATGGGCCGCGCGACCGCCCTCGCACAGCAGCAAGGAGGCAATAGCCTCCCAGCCGCCCAAGGTCAGGACACACCATCCGGACCCTCTGTCGCGCGAGGCCGGTTACGGGCCCACCGCTTGAGGTCCGAGGCCCGGTAGAGCAACTCCGTTCCCTTCTTTCCTGCCGACTTGGGGAAGTCGGGGTCGTTGGCCCGTGCCCACCTCAGGGTTGTGAGCGTGATGCTGGGCAGATGCTTCAGCTGGGCTTGGCGCAGCCCGAGCAGTTCGTCGGCCGGCTTCTCCGGTGCGGTCGATGGTTCGGACGGAGTCTGGGTGAGTACCACAGCGGGGGCGGTTCCGGTGGGCAAGGCCGGAGCTGAGTCGGCCACGTGAGCAGCCGGGTTCTTGGGGGGTGCGGATTCGGTGGGTGGGGTCTTCTTCAGTGTCACTGGGCCGGCGTTGGCTGTGTTCATGGCCCAGGCGCGGGCCTCGGCGTGGGTCATGAAGAGGACCTGGGTCTCGTGGGCGGTGCCGCCGAGGACGACCTGGGTGCGGCCGATGTGGGTGGTGCTCTTGGGGGCAGGAGTGATTTCGGGGGCGAGCATGCGCCAGGCGTTCTGGCTGTAGCGGGCGAGAATGCGGGTGTAGAAGTTCTCGCGCATCTCGGGTCCGCCGAGGGCGCGGGCGGTGGCGGACTGGGCGACGAGCAGGACGTGGAGGCGGACCTGGCGGCCCATGAAGAGAATCTCGGCAAGGGCGTCGATAGCCGGGGAGACCTTCGGGTCACCTGACTGCCGGGTCTTCTCCCAGTAGCGGGCCAGCTGTTTCATGGTGGCGTTGACCTCTTCGAGGAGGATCGCCAGCCGTGGCCCTACGGCGGCCGGGTCGGCGTCCTCGCCGAGTTGCTCGGCCAGGAGCATGCGGCGTCGGCCCTCGACGCCGAGTTCGATCAGGGCGTCGTGGATTTCTGCGATGTCGCGGCAGTACGTCACCCCGGGGACGCCGCGCGCCCAGGGGTGGGAGATGCGCTTGTAGTCCAGGACGAAGGCCTGGGCGCCGTTGCGGATCAGCTGAGCGGCGATCGTGCGCAGGATCACCGACTTGCCGCCGCCGGTGCCCGCGGAGACCAGGACGTGCGGGGATTCGGCGTCGAGGTCGACGGAGACCCGCTTGCCGGAGCTGCCCAGGCCGATCAGCGGGGCCGGCTCCGGCATGCGGGCGAGGAGCTCGCGTACCTGCGGGTCGCGGAAGAACAGCCTCTCGGGCGGCCGGTGCGTCTTCTTCACCAGCACATATGGTTCCTTGCCCGCGGGGCGCCAGGAGAAGGAGACGCCTTCCAGGGCGAGCTTCTTCATGATCAGTGATGCCACGAGCTCCTCGTTGAACCGCAGGTTCACGGGCAGGTCGATGCGGATCTCGGCGTCGTCGTCGGAGAAGCGCAGTGGCACGTGAAGGTAGGTGCGGGGGTCGGTCTGCTCCGGGATGCCCAGCGGGGCGGCGAGCGCGAGGTGCAGGGGTTCGACCCACTCGCGCATGAGCTCCCGCCGCTCCCGGCTGAGAACGGCGTACGCGATTCCCCCGGCGGCCGCCACGCCGCCCACGCCGGGGCCGCCGTACTGGAGGGCTTGCAGAGTCGCCTGGGGCTCCTGCCAGTAGCCGTACCCGGCACCGCCGGCTGCGCCCAGTATGGACAAGCGGACGGCCAGGCGCTGCCAGCCCGCCCGGAATGACCGTCGCGGCACTGGTCCCTCCGTCTCCGGCAGGATCCGGCGGCCGGGCTTGAAGAAGGTGGCGTCCGTGCGGCGGATACCGTCCATGTCACGGCCTGACAGCAGGCGGCCCACGCCCAGGCCCAGGTTTCCGGCTACCTCCTCTATCTGATCGTTGAAATCGCCTCGCGACATATTTGCGCCTTTCGATGTTTTCGCCCGGTTGTCCGGAGTGGTCAGCAGACCGTCCGGCGAACGGCCGGTGGACAGAGATGGCTTCACGACGGCAGGCGGATGCTTGCCTGTGGAGAAGAGCAGGCCTGCCGGACGCCATGACGGATCACGCCCCGGCAGCCCTTCCTTCTGGTGTGCCGTGTGGCGCGCTGCGGTCACGGTGCGCCGCCCTGTGGCACGACGGCCTCGCAGCAGGCGCGTACATCGCGTGCCCGGTCGCGCTCGCCGAGGCGTTCAAGCAACTGCAGGAGCTCGGTGCTCGCCGCCCTACCCCTGGAGGGATCGGTCCGGGCGGTCTTCCGCCATACGGCGTGCGCGTTACGGACGCAGCGGGCGGTTTCCTCGTATGGCAGGGCGCGGGCTTCGTGACGGCGGGTGGCGGTGTGGAGGAGGAGCTGGGCCGTCTCGTGGTCGTAGGGTTGCTGGCGCAGGGTGAGCCAGGCGCGCAGGGTGACGATGTTGATGGTGTGCGGGTGGTGGGGCCCGAACTCGCGCTCCAGGGCGGTTTCGAGGGTGGCCGCGGTAACGATGGCCGCGACGAGGTCGCCCGCGCGGTCGGCGGCGGTGAGGTGCTCGAACAGCGGCTGATGGTGCGCGGGGAGCGGCTGCTGCCAGTCGGAGACGGCCGTGCCCGGGGCCGGGACGGGCTGCTCGCGCGGTGGGGCGGGGTGGGGGTGGTCGAGGGTGGTGACGGTGCCGTCGGTGTCGACGATCAGGGGCCAGACAGTGCCGTCGGGTTCCTTGGCAGTCACGCGTACGGGCTGGCCGTGCAGGGCCGCCTTGACGCGGACCTCGGCCAGGGCGGCCACGCGCGGCTCCTGGCCGGGCACGGCCTGGACCGGTTCGCCGTCGAGGGTGGCGTGGCCGGTGGAGGAGACGGTGATCGTGTAGACCGGTCGGGCCGGTACGTGGCCGGGTTCGGGGACGGACATGATGCTCTGCTTTCTCGGTCATCCGCCGTTGGGGAAGTAGGGCGGCGCCCAGCCCTCGTACGTCGCACGCCACTTGGCCTCGATCTCGGTCGCGGGGACGACGTCGATGTATCCGGAGCGTTTGATGTCGTTGCTGGCGATCATCCCGTTGCCGAGGTAGACGGCGACGTGGCCGGCGACCTTGCCGGTGTCCCAGAACATCAGCGCACCAGGGGGCGGGTTGCGGTCCTTGTCGTGTTTCATGCCGGCGGGCATCTCGCGGTAGTGCTGGATGGCGTACGGGGTGCCGGAGAAGTTCCAGCCGTAGGCGCGGGCAACAAAAGCCAGGCACATCGCGTACCAGTTCTGGCCGCCCGTCTCGGACTCGCGCCGGGCCCAGGCGATGGCCTCCGCAGTGGAGCGGGGGTTCTTCACGTTGCCGGGCCAGTTGGCGGCACCGTCGTGGAACGCCTTCCCCGGCTTCCCCGGCTTCGAGGAGTCGGCGTAGCAGTTCTCGGCGTTGTCCGGGCGGCCCGAGGGCGGTCCGGACGGCTGCCCGTTCCCGGTCGAGGTGCCGGCACGGTCGAGGTCGATCTTGGCGCCCTGGGCGATCTGCCGGGCGGTGTCCTCGTGGACGGCGTAGAGGCTGCCGTCGGCAGAGCGCTGCACGGCCTGGGCTGCTTGGGCGTAGCCCATGGTTTCCCAGCCCTTGATGTCGGTCAGGCCGGGCGGGTCGCCCTTGTCACCGCCGAAGAAGAACATCTTCGCGGCGTACCCGACGTTCATGATCTGTTCCTTGGTGCCCCACCCCGTGGACGGGCGCTGCTGGAAGACACCGACCGAGTCCCGGTCGCCGTGATCGAGATTGAGGAGCTGGGACTCCTGCAGGGCCGTCATCAGGGCGATGAGGGTGGCGCGGCCGGGCAGGCCGTTGTTCTTCGCCACCCGGTCGATGATCTCGGCGTTCTCGGTCTGTTTCTGCCGCAGATTCCCCGACGGGTCCCCGGCGCCGATGTTGTTGCCGCTGCGGTCGACGTCGGGGCCCGATCCCGGGTTGCCTCGCTCGCCGCAGCCGTTGTCCCGGGCGCTGGCGCTGCCGCCGAGCATCCCGATGATGCTCATGAAGAAGATGAACGGCAGGAACAGCGCCCCGGCGACTGCGGCGAGCTTGAGTATCAGTCCCCGGCCGGCCGCGCCCGCGGCCAGCCGGATGACGTCCTGGGCCTCCATCTATAACCCCAGGACGCGGGTGATCTGCCACGTCCTGTCGCCGCTGAGCATCACCTCAGTGCGCAGGGTGCGGGTCTCGGTGTAGTCGGTGTAACCGTGCACCTTGATCTCGGCCGCGGCGGTGCGCCACACCCGCAGCGGATTATCCGGCGGCAGTCCCCCGCCGGCCGGGGTGATTTTGACGTCGGTGACGGTCGCGATGCCGCCACGGCTGACCAGGATGTCCCACGCGGGGTCCGTGTGGTGCAGCAGGTTGTCAGTCAGCGCGGACGAAGCCCACGGCGCCGCCCGGCGCACCGGGCCCTCGTGGGTTTCATCCACGGGCGGGTTACGGGTGAGGTACTGGCGTACCCACTGGTCCACCACCGACTCCGCCTGACGGACATCAGGGGTCGAATTCTCGGACAGCGAGGCCGGCGGCGACGGTGGTGGTGATGAGGGCTTGGACGCGGCGGGTGCCGTCGAGGGCATGGCCGATGGGGTGCTCTGCAGGGCGGAGTGCGACGGGGCCGGCCGGCTGGAGGCCGCCGCGCCGGTGCTGGTGTCGCTGCTGCCGGACCACCCTTTCACCCCGAGGCCGACGAGCAGGAGCAGCACCACCAGGAGCAGGGCGCCGCCCGCGGTGACCGGCTCCTTCCGTCTCTCCTCGCGTATCCACTCCTGCCTGCGCTCGCGGTCACGCCGCCGGTAGGCCTTACGAGCGCGGCGTCGCTGCCGACGCGTGCCCTCCTTCGCCTCCTCGGGGTAGTCGTAACGGGCTTTCAGCAGGTCCCGCCACTCCTGGGCACTGCTGGGCTTCCGCTCCTGGCGGTCATTGCCGTTCTCGGTCACCGGGCGGCTCCCTTGCGGGTCACCTTCGGCGCCGGACGCGTATGACCAGCAGGCCGGGCTGGGGTAGCCGGGCGGCGCGGCGGGCGGTGGGTGACGCTCTTGATCACCTTGTGCTGAATGATCTTCGGGGTGGGGTCACCCGGCCGGGGCGGGGACCGGAACGCAAACTGCGGAGCCACATCATCAACCTCCGGTCGCAGCAGCGGCGAGGGACGTCCCGGCGGTACCAGGCTCGGGGTGTGTACGGGCGGCGGGGCAGGGGTGTCCTTGTCGCTGGCGGTGAGCTGCGGCACGCTCCGCTGCCCGGCCGTTCCGAGCGCCGCACCGGAGGTGTCCTCTGATTCCGCGTTGCCTGAAGGCAATTCCGGGCGGGACCGCCGGGGGCTGGTATCAAGGGGCACATGGACAGATGCAGACGTGACGGTCGCCGGTTTACCAGCCACGTTGCGGGTCCGGCTGATCGTCACTGACAGCGCCGGCTCCGGATCACTCGTCAACGCCACGGTCGTGCCCGACTGCTCCGGCTGCTCCGGCTGCTCCGGCGGCAACGGCCTCCGGATACGGTCCGACGGCAGAGGCGGAGGCACCGGGCGACGCGGGACCCCGGACCGCAAAGGGCCCGTTCCGCCACCAGGACGCCGAGGGGACGGCTCATCCGGGGTGCCGATCCCATCGTCGGTGCTGCTGCCGCCGCTCCGGTCACGAACGGGACGGCGCCGGCGACGCTTGAAGCGGCGGCCAATGAACCGGGCAGCCTTCGAAGCACCCTTGGCTGCCAGCAGGCCCATAATCGCGCCGCCGGCGCCCATGCCACCGCTGATCCCGACGATCGAGTCCAGGAGCCTGCGGAAGCGCAGGGCGACGAGGGCGGCCGCGATGCTCAGGCCGGCCGAGGGCAGCCACCCGATGGTGGGGATCAGGCTGGTGACCGTGGTGTTGACGATCAGCGTGCAGCCCAGAACGAGGGTCGCGATGCACGACTGCAGCGTGAAGCCGACGAGCTGATCGAACCAGCGGATGCCCCACTGCCGGGGCCTGCCGGGGATCACCCACATGCAGGCAAACAGCACGCCGGCGACCAGCAGCATCAATGCGCCGAGCAGGGAGGCGAGGGAAGTGAAGGCCAACATCACGACCACGGCGCCGAAGACGATCACGGAGATCAGGGCGGGGACGACGACCATGGTCTGACCGATCGGGTTGTGACCCTGCGCCCATCCCCGGGAATCCGGTCCGATCCCAGTCACCTTTTTCTTGATGTATTTCGACCGTTTGTCCTTGCTAATGCCCTCGTCGAGGATCGCCTTGCCATGCTTCTCGCACGCCTCCAGGCTCCCGAACTGCGCCACGCACCATGGGCCGGCCACGTAGGAGCGCCAGAACGCGTCGGTGGCCTTGCGGATCGTGGTCTTCTTCTCATCGCTGCCGTACTTCGGCTTGTGGCCCATGTCGAACGGGAAGTCCTGGTTGCCCTCGCCGAGGCCGTTCGCGGTGGCGTTCATCGCGATGTTCGCGCCGAGTTGCCGTCCGGTGTCCACCGTGCTCACCCACGTCCCTGGGCTCACCAGCAGCGACACAGCTAGGAGGCCGGAGGTGAACACCCAGGCGATCTGGTTCAGGGCCGAGCCGCGGGCGCCCTTGTGCTTCATGAAGGCGATGAGCCCGCCGACCGCGAGAGCCGCGGGCAGTAGCGTGGCCGTCAGGCCCTTCGACGCGCCGCTGATCGCGGCCGTCAGCGGTTTCTCCAGCTCCGGGATCGTGATCGTCTGGAACAGCCACTGGATCAGAACCGCGACGGCTGCACCCACAGCAGCGGTCAGTGCCATGCAGATCTGAGGAATGATTTCGGCGGCAGGATCGAGGACGTCGAAGGACCCGTAGTCGGTGTCGAGGTGCCACATCAGCGGGTTCGTCCACGTCTCGTACATCGTGCCCTCGCCCTTACCGACACTCTTGTCCGGCGATGGAAGAAGGGCACCGATCCCGGCCGGATCGATGTCCTCCGCATGAGCGGCACCGGCCAGTACCACGAGCGTGGTGTAGGCGCCCAGCAGCGGGATAACAAGGGTTCTCAGGCGCGGCAGCCGGTACCGCAGCGACAACCACGCGCTCACCTGCGCATCTCCTTCGACAGCGTGGCTCGCATGAACTCGGGCGTCACCTCACCCCGCAGCGCGTCCTCGACCTGCTCCACCAGCCATTGCCCGTCCTGCTGCACCAGGCGCAGCGCCCACCGCGACAGCTCGGTCTCCTTGGGGTGGAGGTAGTTGTAGGACAGGATCACACCCTGGCCCGCAGGGTGCTCGCCAATCGCCGGTACCTCGCCCGTCACCTCGACCTTCACCGGTCCTGTGGGAGCGTGCTCCGGTTCCGGGGTGCCCGACGGAGACGGGGTGGCGTGAGTCGGCGGCGGCGCATCGTAGGCTTCCTCCTTCTTCGTGCACTCCTCGACGCTGCCCTCCCTCAGTGAGGGGGCGCGAAGCTCACAGACCCGCCGCCATTGCCGGGCATTGAGCGCGTTCTGGTACGTGAGCGCCGCTTTGGTCACCGCGGCCGCCGGACCGTCCGCCATGTCCGGCTTCTCGTCCGAGTGCTCTCCCGAGCAGCCCACGGCCAGAAGGGCGGTCACCGCCGCGAGCGCGAAGGCTCCCGTTGTCTTCTTCCTGCTCTTCACGCGGATACCTCTTCCTTGGCCAGGCTCGGCCCGGCCGCATCGTCGGGGCGGGGGGTGGTGCTCAGCAGTTCCAGGAGCTCCATCGAGGGCACGTCCCACTGCACGGTGGCCGCGGAGAACCGCCGGTCCCGAATGATCGAGTGCCCGTGGCGGATCTCCCCGTCGCGCTCCACGCCGACGGCATGGATCAGGGCGCGGGCGTGCCGTCCGGCGGGCAGGCCCAGGAGCTGGGCGAGGGCGTCCTGCTGGGATTCGGTCGTCAGCTGGAAACCGACCACCGTGGTGAGCTGCTCAACCACGCCGGTGAGCTGGGCGAGGGAGTCCGGGTCCTGGGTGTCGATGACCAGCGCGGTGGACAAGGCGCGGCCGACGCGGGCGATGTAGTTCAGGAACGAGGAGCCCTCGCGCGTGGCGGTCAGGACGTGCACCTCAGGGACCGCAACAACCTTCCGCAGACCGCGCAGGTCCTTGCGGCCGGCGGTGGTGATGCCGTAGGCGAGGAGCGAGTGCATGAGCGCCACGGACAGACGCTGACTGACACCCCAGTCCTCGCGGGAGTCGTCCACGCCCGGCAGGGTCAGGCCGGGGATCTGCATGACCCAGATACCCGGGTCTGGCTGCAGCGGGACCGCACCCGTCGGCCGTCCCATGAACGGCGCGCCAATCCCGGTCAAGGAAAGCTCGTAGAGGGCTTCGCCGGTCTCACGGGCGAGCTCATCGTCCGTGCTCGCGCGAAGCTTCTCGACCACCTTCCATGTCGCCGGGTCGCCCTCGGCGATCACCGCGTTGGTGGCCTGTTGGATGGGGGTCTCGGCGCCGCGGGCCCGCAGGTGCGGGGGTACGGCAATGCCCAGCTGAGCCGGGACTTCGATCTGTGCCCGCTCGGCGCCGTCCGCGGTGAGGAGGTGGAAAAGGTCAGCGACGCCGGCGAACTTCGTTCCGGTCTCCACCAGATGAGCGTTGAGCCCGTACCGCCGGCCGGCTGCCACCACGCCGCCCAAGTCACCCTTGAAGTCCAGCGCAAGGACGAACGCGCCTCGGAAGGCGGCATCGAGCAGTGACAGCATCATCGATGTCGTCTTGCCGCGGCCGGAGCGGCCGATGAAGGCGGTGGTGGTGGCGTCGCCGCGTTCGGAGCCGGCGGTGATGTCGTTGCGGAAGATGCCGGGGGTGGAGCCGGTGAGGTAGCCGGCGATGGGGCCTTCGTCGTCGCCGACCTTCGCGCCGCCCCACCACCAGGATCCGGCGAGAGCGGCGACTTCGCGTATGTGGCCGAGGTCGGCGACGCGGAGACGGTCGCCGGGCTGGGCTTCCAGCCACAGCTCCCGCTGCTCCTCCTCCGCCACCGCGACCTCAATGCCGAAACCGCCGTAGTGCGTGACGACGGCGTCGATGCGGGCGCGTAGGTCTTCCAGGGAGGCGGTGCTGGTGACGATGAGGCGGGGGTGGTCCTCGACGAGGGTGACGTCCTCGCGCTTCATCTCCCGCGCGAGCTCCGCCATTGCGTCCTCGGTCTCCTCAACATCCCGGCCGGCTTCCTCGGCGGAGTGCTTGGCCGCGGACTGGCGCTGCTCCTTCGCCAAGCGGCGGGCGTCCTCGACGCGCTTGAGGGCGTCCTTCTTCGGCAGCACCTTGAAGCGGACGGACGGCTCGGGGCTGACCGGGAGCTCGAAGGGAGTGTCGTCGTCGACGTCCTGGTCGAGGTCGTCGGCGAGCTCGGGCATGTAGGTGATCTCCGAGACCACCCGCAGCCACTCCCCCACCCCTGGTGTGTCCATCTGCTCCGGGAAACCCGACATCACCAGGACCGAGACCCAGGCCGTGGGCTGCCCGTCGACATCGAGGATCCGGAGGTGATCGGGGTAAGGGAGGATCCGGCCGCGCGTGAGCTGGGCAAGCTTCGCCCCCGTGATCCCCGCCGTAGTGGGTGCGGGCAGCGGGGTCTCGCGGCGCTGTTCGCGGGCGATCATCCACGACAGCATGTCCACCGTCGCCGGCTGCGCCCGCCACGGCGTCGGCTCCAAGCGCCGAGCCATCCGGCGCACCATCGCATCCAGGCGCCCCAGTTCGCGCCGCGAGATCGACGTCGACCCGATGCCGAGGGTGTCCTGCGCGGTGCGACCGGCGGCCTTCGCCTGGCCGGTGCGCTCGGTGATGCGTACGCCGAGCATCAGGTGCCGGGCGGGCAGGGCAAGGCTGTCGAGGCGCTGCACCTTGAGCGCCGCCCACTCACGAAAGTGCCCGGCGGTGAAGAGGGTCTCGGCTTCCTCCTGGTACTCCTCGGCGTGCAGCGGGGCCCAGAGAACGCGGAGGTGGCATTCGTAGCCGGCCAGGGTACGGGCCAGCGCGCTGGCGGCCTGGTCCTGCTCGGCATCCCGCGCGGCCTCCGACATCAGGTCTGTGTTCGAGGAGTCCAGCACAAACCACGCCTCGGCGTGGGTATCGGTGACGATCAGGCCGTCGGCAATGGCCACGTACTGCGGCGGGCGTGCCGAGCGGTCCCCGCCCATGCCGAAAAACGTGCCAAGACGCTGCGCGAGCTTCATGCCGTATCTCCCTTCTTGCGTGCCTTGAACAGCTCGTCCGGGCCGTACAGCCGCGGCCGCGCATCCAGCTCCAGCGGGGCGCCGGCCAGGACCTCGGACCGGCCGCGCCCCGTGCCGAAGAGGAGCTCGGAGCGGCCGCCGGTCGCATCCGACGCTGCCTCGGCCCGGGTGCCCCAGCGGGCGCGGCGGGGGATCCATTCGCTGCGGGCTGCGGCGCGGCGGCCGCCGCAGATGATCGGCCGGTGCCCGAGGGTGAGATAGCGCAGGACGATGGCCCATTGGGTGATGTTCAGGCGCCGGTCGAAGCGCCGGGAGCGCTGCATCCCCACCCAGGTCGTAAGCAGAGGCGGCAGGAAATAGAGAGTGAAGGAATAGATACCCGGCAGTCCGAAGACAAGGATCATGCCGCCGCTCCACACCCCGAAGAGCACTGCGCCGATCAGCAGTGCCCGGCGCGGGGCGCCCTCGCCGAGGTCGATGCCGAGGAGTTCGTGCTGGCGGGTGTCGAGGTCGAAGTGGCGGGTGTAGGTGGTCCCGGTGCGCATCAGGAACCTATGACTTTCTGCCAGATGCTCTTCAGCAGCTCGACGGTGGCATCGGGGAACCAGACGAATCCGACGACCAGGACCGCGGCGGCACACATGGTGATCATGCCTCCCCAGTCCTTCTTCATGAACGAGCCCACCATGCGCGCGGCCAGCACGGCGATGAACAGGTTTCCGGCGACCACCAGGACCCACTTCTTCAGGCCTTCACCGGTGACCAGTGGTGCAGCCAGCGTTATCAGTTCCATGGCTTTCCCTCCCTGCGGTGTCAGGCCGTGCCGCCGTGCACGTCGGATACCTGCCAGCGCTGTGCGTCAGCGCTCGATACACGGGTGAGCTCCACCCGATACGTCTGCTCCACCACCCCGCCCGCGGTCTCCCACGTAATGCGGGCGGTGCCGGTGCGGTGATCTCCGCTGCCTTGATCGGCGCTCCACGACGACACGCTCTTGAGAGCCATACCGGCAGGCAGAGGAGGAATCGTTTTTCCAGGGGCGGTGACCGTGTCGGTCTCACCGGCCGCGTAGGCCCGGAAGAACTTCTCCACGGTGCCCTGGGTGGCGGCGGTGAAGTCCTGGTCGGCCTCCGCGGCGGGCAGATCCGGCAGGCCGGGGGCGGTGGCGAGGATGCCCACGATGCCCGGCTGGCCGGTCACCACGATCCGGCCCCGGATGGCCACCACCGGGACGTCGAGGCCGACCCAGTGATCGGACGTGACGGCCTTCGGGTCCTTCTTCTTGTCGTCTTCGCTCCCGCCGCGCAGGAGGGCCTCGACGCGTACCCGGGCCTGGTCCCGAGTGGTGACGGTCACCACGCCGGCCTGAACAGCGAGGACCTCCTGGCGGCCGTGCCCGTCCCACCCGAGCGCAGCATCCGTACCGCTTGGCATATCCGCAGCCAATGCCCTCGCCCGATCCGCGGCGCGGGACTCGTCCCACGTCAGATAGGCGCGTGCCCATCGCGCGGCCACCGCCTGCGCCTGGTCTACGGGGTAGGCCGGAGGCGTCTTTGCCGGGGCTGGCGCTGGAGAGCCGGAGGGGGGCGGTGCGATCCAGGTCCGGACTCCGGTAACCACTGCCAGACCGATCAGCACCCATATCACCCCACGCCCGAACCGCCGGGCAAATCTGGTGCTGGACTTCTCCTCTGCGGGCACGGCCCACGAAACTGCAGTGCGCGACGACGGCCCCGAGGCCACAGCCCTCTCGTGCGCCTGTAATCGCCGCGCCGCCTCCACCCATGGATTCGGCGAGCCAACTGCCGACGGTGGTTGCCCCTCAACGGGGCTGGATAACTTCGCGCTGCGATCCACCTGTCTCTCGCGCGAGCGCGGCTCGGGTAAGTTCAACACGATCCGGGCGAGCTTCCCGAATAACGGCAACGCCACAACCTCCCCCCATGGAACGCCAGTTGAATCTGATGTCTGCGGGAACTGCTGGGACATCGAACAGTAAGTCGACGCACACACTCCGTCAAAGACCTTTCCGGCGTGTCGCGCCCGTCCGCGCCGCCTCGGCCTCCCGCAAGCACCAGAGAACGGCTGGGCGTGCGCCACTTCAGTACGCGCCAGGAACGTTCACAGTTGAGAAGCCCGTCAGCCAAGCCCGAGCAACGCCACCGCACCCGGACGACCTGCGACCCGGCCGGCCTCACGGCCCTTCTCGCCGCTCAATCCACCTCTATCGGGATTCCCACGCCACAAGCACCGGCATCGTCCAACCCGAAGGCCGCATACCGCTCAACGTCAACTGCCAAGCCCCCTCAACCCGAACACCCGGGGGCCTCGCCCCTATGTCGGTCCAGAGCGTCAGGCCTGCGGACGTCACCAGCCACATGCACTATCACGACGCTCACCACGACCCATTGCAGTGGTGAACCAGGCCGACAGCGAATCGTTTCGGTGCATGCTGATCGCTCGTGGGTCGGCATGCACCCAGCCAGCGAGGCAGTCAGCATGCCTGAGCACCGATTCAGGATCCCCATGGCCGCCGGCGCCCGCGACGCGACGAGGTGGTGGTGACTGCCTCAACTTCAGCGAACAGGCTCGGGGGCGGCGCTGCGCTCGGTCCCGGGCGGCGGTGCCGTCGTCGGGGGCTGGGCAGCAGTGGTGTCGCACTTTCAGCAGGCGCTGCAGTTGTCCCGACGCGAAGCCGTTCGGGTGCGCGATGAAGGGAGAGCTGGTCGATGACTGCTTCATGGACTGCTTCGTGCCGGAGCCCGGTGATCGTCGAGAAGCGCCTTGTGTGTGCGCACGGTACGGCGTAGCCCGATGGCCCGGTTGTCTTCGCTCAGGACCCGAGGAGGGCCAGGGCCGTGGCCGTTGCCGTGTGCAGGGCGGCATTGCGGTGACGGGCCGTCGTGACGAGTCCGGCCGAGCGCAGCACCGATGTGTGCTCGCTGGCGCTCGCGGGCGAGATGCCGACGCGGCGGGCGACCTCGGTCGTGGTGCAGCCCGTCCCATCGATGATCGTCAGCAGCACCGCGGCGCGGGTGCGGCCCAGCAGCGCACCCAGGGCGGTCACCGAGCTGCCCGCCGGCACCCCGCCCGACCCGGTGACGACGGCCTCGCGGTGCGCCGGATACGTGAGGAACGGTTGCGGTTCGGCATTGGGATCGAGCAGCGGCAGCCGGCAGCCGAACCAGGACGGGATCAACAGCAGCCCGCGCCCGTCGAGATGCAGGTCGATGCGGCGGCTGATCGTGCCGGTGACTTCCAGGACCGGCGGCTTCCAGGTGATGTGGCCCGGCTGCAGCCCCGCCAGTACCCGTTCCATGCCGCCGGCAGCGAAGTCCCGCGCCCGTAGCGCCCGGTCGGCTTCCAGGCAGGTGCGGATCCGGGGCCAGTACGGCGCGAGCGCGTGCTCGTAGACGTGCTGGAGGCCGTCGAACAGCTGCCGCCGCAGCCGGACGTCGTCGTGGAGGTGCGCTGCCCAGCAGGGCTGTCTCTGCCGCTCCGCAATGAACGCCATCTGCTCCCCCACCACCTTCCCCGGCGTAGCACGCGCCAGCTCCATGGCCTCCCGCGCGTCGCCCGACGAACAAAGGGGATGCAGGAAACTCGGCGCCCAGCCACGCGGCGGATTGAGCTCCAGGACCATGCCGGCGCGGTTCGCGTCCAGCCGGCCGTAAACCTCCCGCCGCCACGCCCCCATGGCCGGCCCGCCGCGCGCCTCCTGAAGCGTCCGCGCGGCGATCGTCACCTCCAGCAGCGGATGCGGCGTACGGGCTATCCGCGTACTTGCCAGGTCCTGCGCGGTGAAGTGAATCCGGTGCTTCATCACCCTGCGTCCGCCTCCCCCTGAACGGTCGTATGGCCGGTACGGGCGAACCCTACGGAGGGCCGCTGTTTCGGCTGAGACCGAAACAGGACGACGTGAGCGGCGGGGTGCTTGCAGGCTGATCCGGCACCGGGAACGCACCGGCACTGCCTGCATCGGCGGCGGTGCCGCCACAGTCCGACAGCGAAGGGGACAAACCATCATGATGCGTATGCGCAAGCTGGCCCTGGCAGTGGCCGCGGTGGGGGCAGTCGGTCTGCCGATGACCGCGGCGACGACGGCGCAGGCGGACATTGCCTCCGTGGAGGTCGCGGTCTCCACCTACTACTCGGACTGGGTCCGTATCTGTGGCTGGAACCAGCACGACAACAAGGTCTGCTACAACCACCTCAACACGCCCGGGTCCGGCTACACCAAGCTGAGCGGTTGGTGGTGGCAGAAGGACAGCACCGTCACGATCACCGGCACCAACGGCAACACCGGCACGGTCCGCAACATGTCGTGTCGCATCCCCAAGAACACCGGCAACCCGTACTACTGCGACGGCCGGAGCCACAAGGAGCTGTAACGCTCTCGAGTCCGCCTGACGTCCGGCTCAGCGGCGCGTCCCGGACAGGGACGGCAGGAGCCGCGCCGGGATCCGTCACAGCAGGCGTCCGTCGTCGCACGGGTCGCCGAAGCGCCTGTTGTTCCTGCGCTGCTGGGATGTGGCGCCCGCGAGGGTCCTGCCGGTCGGGCCGGGCAGCCGGGCGGACGTGCCGGGGGCTGTCGCAGCGGGCGCTACGCAAGGTGCACGGCTGGCAAAGCCGGTCCCCTGGATGTCCCGGCCGTCCGGGCGATCGCGCACCGGTGCGTCGACGACCTTCGCCCACCCCTCCCCCTCCCCTGCCGGCATCCTTGCCGACGACAGCGACGTCACCGGTGCCCTGGAGCGCCGCTCGCTGACTCCAGACGGGATCCCTCGGGCACGGCGACGGGACGGCGCCCGGTGGACACGATGACGCAGCAGGCGGGCGCTTGCCTTCTGCGCGCGTCCACGAACGCCTCGGCCGGCTGGTTCCCGGGATCGGCGCTCACTTGGCGCCCGGACGGCGGCCCTCGCCCGACAGCCTTACCGATCTCGACCGCGCCACCGAGCTACTCTCCGCCTACGACCGCTACGCCGGCGACGACCCCGCAAAGGGGGACGTGAGTCATTAGGGCCTGGTGGCGATGATGGCTTCGGTGCGTACGACTTCGTCGAAGGTGCCGGCGGGGCAGAACTCGGTGAGTGCCTGGTGAAGGTCACGTTCGAAGGCATCCTTGTGGTCACCGAGCTGGGCGGGACTGGAGTAGCTCTAGGAGAACTGCAGGCCGATGGCCTCGTCCAGGGTGCGGGTGAGGGTGCGGTCCCAGCGGGAAGTCTCGACGTTCGAGAAGGGTGAGCGTGCGAGCACGTCCTGGTGGCGTTCCTTGGGGTGGGAGAAGGTACCCGACCCGGCCCGCCGCTCGGGCCGAGGTAGCACGTGCGGACCTCGGCGATGACTTGGAGCCAGGGGACGGGCTCGACGTCTCCGGGAGCTCCGCCGGAAGCGAGGACGACGGCTCCGTTCGGTTCGATGAGCTGGTCGAGGTCGCGCAGAGTCTGGTCGCAATCCATCCAGTGGAAGGCGGCGCCCATCACGGGATGATCTTGCGTTCCATCCGCGCCTCGACCTTGTCTTCGATGACGCCGCCGAACAGTGGCGCAGCGGACGTGATGACCGTGCGTGCGTAGTCCTCGGTCTAGGTTACGCCGGGGACGATGTTCGCGAAGTGCTGGATTCGGGTCGCTTCTGCTTCGGCAGCGAGGTAGGCGTGGGACCACACCGGGTACGTGGCCTGCGTGTGGAGGCCCTTGCGGACGTGATGCCACATCGCGGCCAGCTCCCCGTCCCCGCATACGGCGTCGTCGAGGAGTTGGCCGAACTCGGCGCTGGGGACTTCCTTGCCCAGCTCGATTCCGGCGATCATGGCTTGCGAGAGCGGGATCATCGTTCCGAGCCCGGCTTGGGTCAGCCCCTTGGCTTTGCGGCGGCCACGCAGCATCTTCCCGGCGAGCGACGCGAGGTTGCGTAACGGGTCAAGTTCCCTTGGGGCGGGGCATCGTTACCCTCCATTCGTTATCAGCGTGGCAACTGATATACGGCCTCGAACGTCGATACCGCAAGCATGGCGACCCCGTTAGCGCGGTCCTACGGTGGATGGCCTGGCCGGGTCCTTGCAGACTCCGAACGGTGGCCCGGCCTGCCCTGCGCGTGGTGGGCCGCCGTGCCCCGAGGCGATGAGTAGCAGCGGCCCATCACGCCGCCAAGAACTCTCACCCTTCGTGGAGACCCGATGCCCGTGTCCCCTGGCACCGTCGTGCCCGACCCCGCCCCTAGGCTGACCTTGGAGCAGCGGCTGCACGCCTCCGAAAAGCCGCTCGTGGAGCCGCCTGACGACTGCCCGGGGGCGGCGTTCGTGGCAGCGCACGGTGACCCGGTCACCTGGTCCGGAGAGACCTGCGACGCCTACCTCGAACTCGTCCACACCAAGGGCCTGCGATGACGGCCCCGTTACACGACCGTGCGTTCGACGAAGCAGCCACGCAAGCCTTGATCCGGCGTGCGCTGGACCGCCTGTCGCTGGCCAGCGACGTGGACAGCCTCCTCGCCGCCCTGCGCTGGCACACCGAGCGCCTGCTCCCCGTGGTCGAGGCGAAGAACTGGTCCGCGTATGGGCAGGGCGACCTCGCCACCATGCTCGTGGGCGAGGTCCGCAGGAAGCTCGCCGCCAGCCCCACCGCCGGCGCGAACGCCGGCGCGCGGGCCGTGTACTGCCAGGAGCTCGCCCGGACCTGCCGCGCGATCCTGCCCTTGGCCCTCAACGAGCCCGACGACGAGCAACGCCTGCGAGAGCTTCCGTAATGAGCGGTCGGCACGCCCGCAACGACGACCCGATCGGCCTATCGCACCCGGCGCTATGGTGCTCGCCCTTCTTGCGCTCGAGCTGACCGCACCGGTGGTGATCCTTGCGGATCGGCTTCCACTGGACGACAGGAAGTGCCTTGAGGGGATCCTGTTCGTGCTGCATACCGGTATCCGGTGGGAGTGGCTGACGCAGGAGCTCGGATTCGGGCCGGGGATGACGTGCTGGCGCCGGCTTCGGGACTGGAACGAGGCCGGCGTCTGGGGCTGTTTGCACCAGCTGTCCTGACCCGGCTGTATCCGGCCGGGAAGCTGGGCTGGCCCCGGGCGGTGATCGACGGCTCACACCGCCAGGCCCGCCTGGGCGGCCCCAAACCGGTCCGAGCCCGGTCGACCGCGGACAGTCCGGCTCGAAACACCACGTGATCACCGATGGCAACGGCACCTCACTCGCCATCACGCTGACCGGCGGAAACCGCCACAACGTCACCCAGCTGATACCCCTTCTCGACGCGATCCCGCAGGTCAGAGGCCAAACCGGCCGGCCACGATACCGGCCCCGGGAACTGTTCCCGGACCTGTTAGCTCCTCTTAGGGTTGCGAAAGTGACTGAAGATGCGGGGTGTGGTTCAGAGATTGCGGATGGCCTCGGCCAGATCGGATCCGTAGGAGGCCCAGCAGATCACCGAGCCGTCATTGTTGAGCTGCCCCATGAACCATTCACCGTCGTCTCTCACGAGGCACAACTCGTGGAAGGAAAGAATCACATCGGGTCGGAGCAGCTCGTAGTCAGCCTGGCCGGCCACCTCGACGACTACGAGCCGATCGAAGGAGAGCAGGGCGGCGCTTGGGTCCCCGGAAAGAGCGCGCACGCGCTCCATCGTCCACCCGGCAGGAAGTCCTGAGTTCACCGACGCATGGTCCCAGCAGGGCGCCCGTCACAGCCACTCGTTAAGGACCGTGACCAGCACGTTCGCCTCGTAGCGGACGGCGAGCTGGTCATCGTGCGTGGCGACAGCGCGATGTCTCTTGAGGCGGTTGATGCCGCACTCTACCGCGTGGCGCTGGCGGTAGTCGGCCGAGTCGAAATACGGCGGGCGGCCGCCGCGGGAGCCGAGTTTCTGGCGGTTGCATGCCTGGTCGGCCTTGTCCGGGATGGTGCAGCGGATCCCGCGGCGGCGCAGGTAGGCGCGGTTCTTGCGTGAGGCGTACGCCTTGTCCGCCCGCACGCGGTCGGGGCGGACCCGTGGTCGGCCTGGCCCGATGCGGGGCACTCGGACCTTCTCCAGCACGGCTTCGAACTGCGGCGAGTCACCACGTTGCCCTGCCGTGATCACGATCGCCGTGGGCTTGTGGCCCTGCTCGACGGCCAGATGAAGTACGTCCCGCCACGGAACACCGCTCAGCCATGGCGCCCTTCGGTAATAGCGGCACCAACACCGCCCACTGCTCGTCTGTGAGATCTCCCCGCCCCATGACCTGTCATCATTCACAGCCCAAGATCCACTTTCGTTATACGGCCTAGTCGCCCCCGCCGTCACCGCCGTCCGCGCCCCAGCCGTCGTTGCCGCCGGGCTCATTGTCTTCGCCACCCTTCCCGAGGTTGGTGAACCAGGGGCGGTCCCAGCTGTCGTCGGTGGCGACCGGCTCACCCCCCTGCGCCGGGCGCCGTTCCGCGCGGAACCGCGCCAGCCCCGTCGTGTCCCCGAGCCCGAAGGCGACGGCGAAGACGTGGGCCATGACGGCGTCCAGCGGGTCGGGGCTCTCATGCTGTACGGGGGCCAGCGGTAGCAGGACCGTGCCCGGCTCGAGCGCCGGCCGGCGCGGGGGACGCGTCAGGAGGGCTACGCGTTGGTCGTTGCGCAGCAGGCACGAGCTGACCGCGTTCTCCCGCCGCAGCACCCATTGCTGCCCGGCCAGCCGTGCCTCCACCGAACTCTTCGACTTGCGCAGCTTCTTCTTGAGGACAAGTTGCGCGGTGACGTCGCCGATGGTGAGGCGCAGCCCCTTGGAGGGGTCGGGGGAGTCGCGGTGGAAGCCGTGCGGTGCCCGGATCCGTACGACGGGGGCGTACGGTCCCCACACGTCGGCGCGTACCAGGCGCCGGTCCACGGTGACAGTGATGGGCCCGGCCGGTCCCGGCGCGACCCGCCGCGCCATCCACAGTGGTACGCCCTCGGCGCGAGCCCTGTCCGCCAGGGCGGCCACGTGCGCCGGTCCACCGCACTGCCGCACCGCCAGCTCGCCCAAAGCCCGGGCGAACTCTGCTGTCTGTCGGACCTTTACCAGGATGGCGGTTCCGGTGACGCGCGTCACCGGTACGACTCCGGTCCCGTCCGTCAACCGCTCCAGCGGACGTTCCGTGCCGCCGCCTCCGAGCCAGCAGCCGCGCTGGAACGCCTCGGCCATGGCGCCGAGGTTCAGCTCGCCCAGCGGCGTGGTGTTGCCGCCCCGGCGCAGGCCGGCATCGGTCAGCTCCACGGTTCGTGCCAGTGGATTCCACGACCGCTCGCTGTAGAGCGCCTGGCTCACATCAACCCCCGTACATGTGTGGTTCAGCAGACCCCGCCGGGCCTCAGGACGTACTATGTGGCACCCGCCACGTACCGCGTGCTACTTGCTGACGGCGAAGCGCATCAGCGCGTGCTCGTCGCCCTGCTTGATCTTCCCCGTCACATTGATCACTTCGAGCTTCCACGCACCGCCGACCCGCACGGCCTTGGCCACGGCGCAGCCGTTGTCCTGGGTGAGCAGGCTGGGCCAGATGTCGGCGACCTGCTGCGAGCTGCCGCCGGTCGCGTCGTAGACCTTGAAGCTGATGTTGCGCGCCTTCTGGAAGGAACTGCCCTTCTTGAAGGCGGCGGCGACGAACACGATCGACGTGATGTTGGCCGGGATGCGCGCAAACTCGACCGTGACGGTCTCGTCGTCGCCGTCCCCGCGCCCCGTCTGGTTGTCACCGCTGTGGACGAGGGAGCCGTTGCCCATGGGGTTGAGGGAGTCGAGGCCGGCCAGGCGCACGGGGTCCGAGCCCTGCATGGCGATGGCTATCAGGTCGAGGTCCGTGCCGGCCTTGCGGCGAAGCATGCCCATCACACCGCCGCTGCTGCCGGCTGTGGGGTCCCAGGAGACACCGATGGACAGATGGGTGACTCCGTCGAGGTCCGCCGGGCCGTCTTCCTTGGTGAGCGTGATCATGTATGGAGCAACTTTCTGTGCATGGGGCTACAACACACACAGAGTGTGCCTGGCGCCTTTGCGGTTCCAGACGAGGGGTCCCCTTGCCGTCCGGGCCGGGAGTACCGCGGCACGGCAAGACGGCAGGAAGGGCGGTGTGGGCGTGCCGGGCGTCGGCTGCGGTCAATCTCCCTCCCATGCCGAGGGGAACGTTCCGACCTGCGGTGCCTGGCCATGGGCTCCATGAGAAGAGCGATCCTGCGCGGTCCGGCGGCAGCGCCCCTGGCCGCAGCAGCCGGGGCGGACTGCTCGTACCTTCCGAGGCACACGCCACGCCCGGCGGTTCCGCCCTCGCGACGCGGCTGAGCCCGTCGCAGTACCACCGCACTGGGTTTGCCAGGGCCGATACCCTTCGCCGCCTGGAACCTGCTGACCTCGTCAGGGACGTGCTACGGCGGCCGGGGCACGCCGGTGGTCCGGTGGGTGACTGGCGTGACGGGGCCGGCAAGGACGCCGCACCCACCCGTTTCGACTACGGTTTCTCCTGAACCGGACACCAAGGACCTGGACGGCAAGCCGGACGGCGAGACCGCTCATTGGTATCCGCAGGGGATCAGCGCCAGCGTCGACGGCTACGGCGGCACAGTGGGCGGCAACCGCAAGCACCACCTCAGCATCGATGACCGTGTCGTCCGACGTGATCCTGGTGCCAAAGGGTTCAAAGTCATCCCGCGGCGCTGGACCGTTCAACGGAGTTTCGGGCGGCTCATGCAGCGCCGCCGGCTCACCCGTGACTACGACACCCAACCGCACCGTACCGAAACTGTGATCTGCCTCGCGATTATTGACCTAATGAGCCGCAGACTCACCGCCGATTCCAACCCGAATTGGCGCGGCACATGGACCGGGACCGAACGCAAACCAGCGGATGGGTGAAACACTCCTTAAAGACAAGTTGGCAGGCCTCGAGGTTCGGTGGTACCGGAGTCCGACGCCATTCCCCGGACTTGGGTCAGGTCGTTGGACGGACATGCGACCCACGTCAGTTCCCGAGCTGCTGTGCTCGGACTTGTCTCGCTGTCGGGTTATGCCTGTTTCATGGCGTCGGCAAGGGCCGGCGGCCGCGGGGTGAGGGTTCTTCTCGCCCGTGATCGGCAACAAATTGCGCCAATGCTGACCACGCCTCGGCCCATGGCAAGGTCCCTCCCTCCAAGGGCGCGGCAGCAGCCAACCAGGCGGCGATCCCCATCGCTACGCTCGTCAATCAGTGCGGCGGCGCCGACGCTCCTCTCCCGCTCGGAACCACACGATGCGGGAACGGTGCGCCCGGTGTAGATGAAGACGGGCAGGTAATCGCCGTACCCGATATTTAGCAGGTGCTCACTTCAGAGATGAACACCCTCAATATCTTCTGTACCTTAGCCACCCACGATTGAGGTTTCGGTTCTCAGGGAGGTCATGACGGAGTCAGCATCAGCCTGGTCTGAGCGATGAATCCGCCAAGGAGGCCAGGCTGGTACTGCATCCTTTTCAGGCGCATGCGGACGAGTGCGACAAGTTCGTCGAGGGTGCACGGGGCGAGGTTTCCCAGACTGCGCTTCAGATGTGCCCACACTCCCTCGGCCGGGCTGAGATCAGGCGTGTGTGGGCAATCGGAAGACGGTCAGCCAGGTGCGGGCGGCGATCAGCTCGCGCAGCGTGGCATCGACGTGATGGGTGTAGTTGTCCCACACCCATTGGTTGCCCTAACCATCAGAAACGCCGCTCAGTGCGAGTGCTCTTCATTCCCGCTACAGCATGGGGTGCAAGGTAGCCCCGTTGCACCGCTACCCTGGGAATCGAGTTCACCCACCCAGACATCTCGGCTCTTGTCTCCTTTAAACCCATTCAAATGATCTTGCCTGCTCTCCCTCAGGCGTGATTCGCCCATCCGTGTCGCCGACGCCCCCGAATCGAGTACTGGATATCACCATCACCTGCATTCGGGTCGAGAGAAAAAGACGGCACGCGCCATCCAATGGGCTGCGCTCGAAGCAAGTTAGCGGAATTCCAGACTTGAGCCCAGCATGTGGCCGCCGCCACCTCAGGCGGAAACCTCGGTTAATCACTCAGCGCCAACGCCGTAAAAACACGCAGTCTTCATCCTCCTGACGATCCGGTTGTGACGACCCCTGCGCATGCGCCTCATACCTCCGGCGCAGCCTGGCCCCCGCGGAGGGCTTCACCCGCAGTGCTGCCCGACCGGACTCGCCTTGGCCTGTCCTAGACAGACAGGCCAAGCTGGGCTGGTGTTGTTGCGATTGAGGCTTGCTCACAGCTGACAGGTCTCACAGGTCAGCCTGTCTACCTGGGGAAACAGCACGTGAGGCTCACAGCTGCGAGCTGCGAGCTGTGAGCTGTGAGCTGTGAGCTGTGAGAAGCTTCCAGCCCGACGACTGCGGGACCCGCACGTCCTGCGCCGACACACACCCGGCTGCCCCGCTCAGACTCCTGCCGAGCGAAACACTCCAACTGGCGCAAGACGGAGCAGCTCGCTGCAATCGCCTGACCAATCCAGTTTCGACAGATGAAGATAACGGGCAAGTAGTCGATGGAGCGGTTAATCTAACAGAAAATCCTCAGGAACTCAGGGCGCCCCCGAGGGGGCGCCCTTCGGGCGTATCGCCTCCAGCAGCCCTGGCCTTGTTTTGAGGGTGTTCACGACTCTGCTGAACAATTCCCGTTGGTCACGTGGTGATCACATCGCGAGATTACGCCACCCCGGGAACCCTCGGTCACTCACACGGTCCGAGGAGCCGTACTCGGGCATGTGTCATGCCGGGGGCTTCTGCAGCCAGTCTGCTTCGGTGGTCCAGAACATGTGGCGCGCGCCGAGGTAGTTGTGGGCGAAGTCTGTGAATCGTTCGCGGGTGTACGGCTTGCCGGTCTTGGGGTCCTTGGCGTTGATGTCGGGTTCCTGGACGGCCATCGCGACGAGGGGGAGGGCGTCCTTGTACTCGTGGAGGAACTTGTAGGAGTTCTCCATCTGGTACTTCCGGTCCGGCAGGGTGTCCGGTCCTCCGATGCCGATTTTCTTGTCCCTGGCGAGGTCGAACATCTCCTTCATGCGCTGGTGGTCGTCGTCATCCGGCAGGAAGTTGACGTACTGGATGAACTGCGTCTTGGTGAAGACCTGCTTGCCGTAGAGCATGTTGTCGATCTCGGCATCGATGTAGGACTTCGAGGTGTACTTGGTCCGGTCCTGCTTGGTGTCCACCTCGACCGCGGTCTCCGGAAGGTTCACCCCGGCGAGCTTGCCGTCGAACTTCTCCGCCATCGCCTTCAGCATGGCCTGGAAGTCCGCTCGCACCCTTTTGTTCCACTGCGCGACCATGGCCCCATGGGTGGTGGGGTTATCAGGGTTCTCATCGATCGTCGGTGCGAGCCCGCCCTCGTCCTTCACATACTGAGGAACGTTGGCGTCCTTCATGGCCACATCGAAGAACCGGTCCTGGACCTGGACGAACAGCTTCTTGTGGCGTTCCTGTAGGTACTTCAGGGCGTTGTCCAGCCGCGACCACTTATACTCCCCCTTCTTCCCCTCAAGGGCCTTCCAGGGCGCCACCACCTGCACGCCACCGATGTCCGTACGGTCAATCATGGCCTTGACCTTCGGGTCGTTGCCGGACACGGCATCCTCGAATGCGCCCAGCGACATGTACAGATTGTCCGTCACCTTGTCATGGGACACCGAGGCAGCGGCCTTGCTGGCAGCCGCCTTGCCGGGGGCAGGAGCCCCGGCGGCCGCCCCGACGGTAGCCGTCAAGGCCACGGCCGTGAGGACAATAGATCCGACTGCACCACGTTGCGTCATCATGAACGAGACGCTAGAGGGAAGTTCTTAGCGAAAGATAAGAGCGTGCATCGCCACTCCTGGTACCGGCACTCACTTGCCACCGGATCTACAACCCGTAACGACGTGATTGATGCCCAGTCCCGTCCGTTCTCCCTGGTGACCACGGACGACGAAACCCGGAGCGCCGAGCATCACCGGTTCGGGTACCTTTGCGCGTTGTACGTCGCGGCGTGGCTGTATGCGGAGCCGGAGGAGCTGGAGAGGGCAGACCGTGAGGTGGTGCACGTGCTGGAGAAATCCCTGGCCGCCGGCTACCGCGCCTACCGCCTGGGCATCTGGAAGCGCGGTGGCCGCACCCGCAACCACTACCTGCATGAAGGCGGCGTCCGTGCGGGTCGCCGCCGGAGCGGTCTTCCCAGTCGCCGGGAGCCGTGAGCGCGCAGGGCGCGGTCGGTGGTGTCAGGTGGTGAAGGTCTGATTGCCGAGGACGCGGAGGAATTCCAGGCGTTCGGCGGCGTCGGTGCCGGGCTGGGGCCGGTAGAGGAAAAGGCGGTTGCCGGTGCTGGGGCTCAGGACGACGTCGCATTGCAGGTCGAGGCGGCCGACGCGCGGGTGGAGGATGGTCTTGCGGGTGGAGCGGACGGTAGCGACCTCCCAGTGCCCAGATGGCGGAGAACTCCTCGCTGCGCTCGAGCAGGTCGTTGACGAGTTGCTCGCCTGCCGGGTGGGGGCCGTGGCGGAAGACGGCCGCGCGCAGGTCGGCGACGATGACGCGGCCGAGCGATGCGTGGTCCTCCTGCGGGTAGAGCCGGCGGCCCTCGGGGTGGGTGAACCAGAGCCAGGCGCCGTTGCCCTCCCGGCCCGGGCGGTTGGCCAGCGGTCCCAGCAGCGCGACGGCCGCGGCGTTCTGCACGATCACCGTGCCCAGCTCGTCGACGATCTGTGCGGGGGTGTCGGTGATGGCGTCGACGATGTGCATCAGCCCGGGGTCGGCATAGCCGTCGGCGGAGCGGTGTTGTGGGGGCTGGTAGCCGGCGACGGCGTAGAGGTGGTCGCGTTCGTCGGTGGACAGTCGCAGGGCGCGGGCGAGGGAGCCGATCAGGGCTTCGGAGGGGTTGACTCCGCATGCCTGTTCGAGGCGTTCGTAGTAGTCGGTGGAGATGTTCGCCAGCATGGCCACTTCTTCGCGGCGCAGGCCGGGGGTGCGGCGCCGTCCGCCGGGGATGAGGCCGACGTCGGCGGGGCGCAGGGCCTCGCGGCGGGCGCGCAGGAAGCGGCCCAGCTCTCTGCGGTCGGTCATGATCGGTTGCTCCCTGGCGGTACGGCGGGCGCTGGGAGCAAGCCGGGGCCGGGCGGGCTCGCAGGCGCTGACATGACCAGCTTGGTACGTCCGCACCCGG
Source organism: Streptomyces sp. URMC 127 (assembly GCF_051386535.1). Classification (NCBI taxonomy): domain Bacteria; kingdom Bacillati; phylum Actinomycetota; class Actinomycetes; order Kitasatosporales; family Streptomycetaceae; genus Streptomyces; species Streptomyces sp. URMC 127. The sequence continues at coordinate 80,566 of NZ_JBPQTW010000002.1, read as the reverse complement.
ATATCCACGCACTGCCGGACCGACGATAAACACACCGTGGATACTCCCCGGTGCCCGCAGCAGGCTGGGAGACAGCCGCCGGGAGGCCTCCTCCCGTACCGGTGTTTACGCACGTAGACGGTGTCGTGAAGGCAGCCGTCGAGCACTGCTGAGGAGCCTCATCCCATGGCCAAGTGGACCAGCGCCCGCATCCCCGACCAGAAGGGCCGCACGGCTGTCGTGACCGGGGCCAACAGCGGCCTGGGCTTCCAGACGGCCCGTGAGCTGGCCCGCCACGGCGCCCACGTCGTGATGACCGCCCGTGACCGTACCCGCGGCACCGCCGCCGTGGAGCGGCTCCTGGCCGAGCAGCCCCGGGCGAGCATCGAGCTGCGCCTGCTGGACATGTCCGACCTGGACTTGGTGGCCGCCTTCGCACAGCAGATCCTGGACGATGGTCTGCCGGTGGACGTCCTGGTGAACAACGCGGGCGTCATGTGGCCCCCGCACCGGCTCACGCGGCAGGGCTACGAGCTGCAGTTCGCCACCAACCACCTCGGCCACTTCGCACTCACAGACCTGCTGCTGGGCCGGCTGGAGAAGTCCGCCGCCGAGGGCCGCGACGCCCGTGTGGTGACGGTCAGCTCCGTCGAGCACCGCGGCGGCACCATCTTCTTCGACGACCTGCACGGCGAACGCGCCTACGCCCCGCGCGCCTACTAGGGGTCCGGCCGGTATTGCTGCTGGATTGAACGCTAAGGGCTCTGGCCAACGCTGCGTATCAGTTTGATCACCAGAGAGGCGGCTCCGTGCCTGCGGCCTTTGGCCGCAGGTTGACAGGCCGTGCCGATTGAGTACCTATCGGATGATCAGGTTGCCCGGTACGGGCAGTTCGCGGGCGAGCCGTCGGTCCAGGAGCTGGAGGCGTTCTTCCGGCTGGACGTCGAGGCGCTGGAGGCGGCCCGGTCGAAGCGCCGTGCCCACAACCGGCTGGGCTGGGGTGTGCAGTGGGGCACCGTGCGCATGCTCGGGACGTTCTTGTCCGAGCCGGGCGCCGTTCCGACGTCGGTGGCGGATTTCGTCGCGGAGCAGTTGGGTGTCGATGATCCGTCGTGCCTGAAGCTGTACCCGGAGCGGTTGCCGACGCAGCACGAGCGCGCGCGGGAGATCCGGGGCCTGCTGAGGCTGTGGGACTTCGAGGAGGGCGACCTGCCGCTGCGGGAGTACATCGCGGGGCGGGTGTGGGTGTCGAACGAGGGGCCGCGGGCCTTGTTCGACCGGGCGGTGGCATGGCTGCGGCGCAACCGGGTGCAGTTGCCGGACATCTACCAGCTGGTCCGGCTGGTCGGTGAGGTCCGCACGGGCGAGCAGGCGTTGATCTATTCGGTGGCGGACGCGCCTGTGACGCCGGAGTTCCGCCGGGAGTTGCTCCAGTTGCTGACGGTGCCGGAGGGATCGTCGGTGTCTGTGCTGGAGCGGTGGCGCAAGGCGCCGAGGGACATCTCCGGGAAGGGGCAGAAGGCGGCGCTGGAGCGGGCCCGGGACATCCGCGCGCTGGAGGCGCGGGAGCTGGATCTGTGGCGGGTGCCGCTGGTGAAGCAGGCGGAGCTGGCCCGGTACGGGCTGTCCACGCACGCGCCGACGTTGCGCAGGTTGGCGGAGCCGCGGCGGGCGGCGACGCTGCTGGCGACGGTGCGGCACCTGGAAGGTGCGTCGGTGGATGATGCGCTGACGCTGTTCGAGTTGCTGATGTCCACGAAGCTGCTGGCCCGCGCGGAGCGCGAGGACGGCAAGGCCCAGCTGAAGAGGATGCCGAAGCTGCGGAAGGTCGTGGCGAAGGTCAAGGGCGCGGTGACCATCTTCATGGATACCCCCGTGGTGGAGGAGGCGGAGGGCGAAGGGGAGCCTGAGCCGCTGAGCGTGGCGGCAGCGTGGGAGCGCATCGAGCAGTTCGTCACCCGCGAGGAACTGGCCAAGGCCCTCGTCGAGCTGGGCGAAATGTTCCCCGAGGGCGACGATGAGGACGCCGATGCGCTGTGGCGCAAGCAGCTGCTGGACCGCTACGCCACCGTACGGCCGTTCACCTCGCTGCTGGCCACGGTGGTGCCGTGGGGCGCGACGGAGGCCGGGGAGACGGTCGTGGAGGCGCTGCGGGCGTTGCCGAAGCTCCAGGCCAGGCGCAAGCCCGGCCCCGAGCACATCGATCAGTCGCTGCTGGACGCCACGTGGCGGCGCCTGGTCGTGGGTAGCCCGGTGCTCACCCCGAACGGGCTGATCGACAAGCACGCCTGGACGTTCTGCGTGCTGGAGGCCCTGCACACCGCGCTCAAGCGGCGCGACGTCTTCGCCAAAGGCACGGACGTGTGGGGCGACACGCGGGGAAGGCTGCTGTCCGGCGCCGCCTGGGACATCGCGCGGCCGAAGGTCCTGTGTGCGCTGGAGCTGCCGAACACCGCCGGGGAGCACTTGAGGGAGCTGGAAGTGCTGCTGGATGCGACGTACCGGCATGTTGCTGAGGGCCTGCCGGGGAATGCGGCCGTGGACGTCGTGGCGGGCCGGATCCGTCTGGACCGGCTTCAGGCCGAGCCCGAGCCCGTCGGCTACAAGATGGTGCGCGATGCGGTGCAGGGGATGCTGCCGAGGGTGGACTACCCCGAGCTGCTGCTGGAGGTCCACGCCCGTACCGGCATGCTGGATGCCTTCGAGCACATCAGCGGCAAGGCCGCCCGCCCGGATGACCTCGACATCACCCTCACCGCCCTGCTGGTACACAAGTCCACGAACATCGGTCTGGAACCGGTCGTCAAGCCCGGCGACAAGGCCCTGACCCGCTCGCGGCTGACCGCCGTGGACTGGGGGTACTTCAACACCCCGGGCATCGGCGCCGCCTCCGCCCTGCTGGTCGAAGGCCAGGGCGGCATCGACATCGCCGGCGACTGGGGCGGCGGCCACGTCGCCTCCGCCGACGGCATGCGCTTCACCGTCCCCGTGCGCTCCCTGCACGCACGGCCGAACCGCAAGTACTTCCCGGTCTCCAGTGGTGGGCGCGGGGCGACGTGGCTCAACGTCGTCTCGGACCGCGTGATGGGCCTGGGCGGCCTCGTCATGCCCGGTACCCTGCGCGACTCCCTGGGCATCCTGGACGCGGTGTTCAACCTCGACACCCGTGAACGGCCCGAGATCGTCATCACCGACACCGGCTCCTACAGCGACCTGGTCTTCGGTCTGTTCGCGATCTGCGGCTACCAATTCTCCCCGCGGATCGCCGACATCTCCGACGCCCGGCTGTGGCGCTTCGACATGAGCGCCGACTACGGGCCGCTGGAGCCCGTATCCCGCCACCGGGTGCAGGTGGAGCGGATCCGCACGCACTGGGAGGACATGCTCCGTGTCGCCGGCTCGCTCCAGACCGGCAAGGTGCGGGCGTACGACCTGCTGGGGATGATGGCCAGCGGCGACCGCATGACCGGCCTGGGGGACGCGTTCGCCCACTACGGGCGGATCTTCAAGACCCTCCACCTGCTCCAGTTCATCGACTCCGAGGCATACCGGCGCATGATCGGCGTCCAGCTCAACATCGGCGAAGGCCGCCACGCACTCGGGCGCCGGATCTTCTTCGGACGGCTCGGCGAGCTCCGCCACGGCTACCGCGACGGCATGGAAGACCAGCTCGGCGCCCTCCGCCTGGCCCTCAACGCCGTGGTCTGGTGGAACACGCTCTACATCGACGCGGCGGTCAAGAAACTGGAGGCCGGGGGCGTCACCATCTCCCCCGAGATCCGCTCACGCCTGTCCCCGCTGGTCCACGAGCACATCAATTTCCACGGCCGCTACCCCATCGTCCGCTTCCACGACGACGGGGCCCTGCGGCCCCTGCAGGAGCCGGGCGAGTCCGAGGAGTAGAAGGACGGGTACGCCCTGGGCGGGGGCCGCCACACTCCCCGTCCAGGGCACCGGCAGCGTACGGGCAGCAGCCCGTCAGCCGACGGCCGTGAGCACGGCGCCGGGGTCGCCGGTGTAGACGACGGCGTGCTCGTCGTCGGCCGGGGGCTCGAAGCGGGCGAAGAAGTCGTCCAGCGCGGAGGCGCTCACGGTGAGGGCGTTGGCGTCCGCGCGCTGGTTGCGGTCGGCCAGGCGCCGCAGCAGCTCGTCCCGGTCGACCGGCAGGTAGACCAGCCGCCACCGGCCACCCGCGGCCTCGACCAGCTTCTTCCAGGCGTCGCGGTCTTCGCGCAGCCACAGGCCATGGTCGAGGACGACGTCGTCCCCAGCAGCCAGGTGCTCGGCGAGCCGGCGGCGGATCGCCTCGACGACGGGGCGTTCGCGCTCGAAGTAGGTGTCCTCGGGGTAGTCGACGCCGTAGCGGCCGTGGAGGCGGTGGACCTCCTCGTCCACGGACAGCCGGACCATGCCCCGGTCGGCGAGGGCCTGGGCGAGGGTGGTCTTGCCGGAGCCGGTGATGCCCACCAGCAGCACCGCCGTCGGTACGCGCTCCGTCACGTCGACCTCTCCCCTCTCGCCGGGCCTCGGCCTCCATTCTCGCCGACCGGGCCCGGCTACCGGTGGCCGTTCGCCGCAGGTGGCCGCCATCCGGTGACGATGCCGCGGGCCTCGGCCGCCCAGCCCGCCGGCAGGCCGTCCAGGTCGACGCGGCGAAAGCCCAGGCGCGGGTCGGCGACGTCGATCCGCCCGTGGTGCTGACTGATGTGGTCCAGCAGCCGCCCGGCCTCATCGCGGACGGCCGGGGTGTGCTCGGCCCAGGTGCCGGAGGCGAAGTTCTCCACCCGGCGCCGCAGGTCGTCCAGGACGCCCGAGCGCCACTTGAAGTGGTGCACGCAGGCCAGCGTGTCCGGGTCGGGTCTCTGGCCGGGGGCTCGGTGGTTGCCGGAGGCCACGGAAACCTCGGACCGTGCGAGGACGATCTTGCGGGGGTCGCCGCGCAGGAGCCGGTGGGTGAGGTGGCCGCCGAGCGGGAACGCGCGGTCCAGCCCGGTCTCCGGCCGCCAGTGGGCGAGCCGTCCGTCGGGGGCGACACGGTCGAGCATCAGCCCGCCCACCACCACCCGCCCCGCTCTCTCCGCCGTGACGATCACCTTCTCCAGTGGGGCCGGGAAGGTGTGCAGCTCGTCGGAGTCGGCGAGCAGGTGCCAGCCGGGCCCGGCCTGCTCGCGCAGGGCGTCGCGGAGATCGGTGTTGGTGTGCTCGTGCCACGGCCCGGCACTGACCGTCGCCGGGGTGATGCCGAGCTCGGCGGCGGTGGCCAGCAGCTGGTCCCGCCAGGCCGTGGGGACATGGTCGGGGAAGTGGAAGGCGAGGCGGAAGTCGGTGATGCCGAGCACGCGGTAGTGGGCCGTCCAGGAGATCAGCAGGGCCGGTTCCACGGGGCCGATCACCGCGACCAGCGCGGGCGGGACGGGTGTCATCGCAGCTCCTCGATGAGGCGGGTGTACGCGGTGGTGAGGAAGGCGGCCTGCTCGGCCGCCGTGGCCATGCCCAGCACCGCCGGGGCCTGGGGGCCGGGGCGCTCGGGCGGCCCGGCGGCGAGGCCGTCAAGAACCGCGGCGAGGGCGCCGTCGTCGCCGGCCGGGAAGAGCCGCACCCACGGCTGCCCCGCGAAACGGGCGGTGAGGTCCGGGTCGTGGTCGGAGACGAGCAAGGGGACGCCGAGCCGGGCGGCGTCCATGACCAGCCCGGACTCCTTGCCGACCCCGGGCCGGCGGGTGACCAGGGCTGCGTCGGCTGCGGCGTAGACGAGGCGGAGGACCTGCTCGACGACAGGACCGGGCACCGTGTGGAGGTGGACCTGCGGCAGCTCGTGCCAGCGGAAGAGCATCTCCTCGTCGAGCGGGGTGCCGGTGACCACCAGGTGCAGCGATGCGGTGAGCCGGGCGAGGGCGGCGTCGACGGTGGCGATGTCCTTGTACGGCCACCAGCCGCCGACCAGGCACACCGCCACCGCGTCGGCGGGGATGCCGAAGGCGGTGCGGGCGCCGTCCCGCTCGGCCTCGGTGAGCCGCTTCCCGTCGTCCACCGCGAAAGCCCGCACGGCCCCGGCCAGGCCCGGGAAGGCGTCGGCGAACTGGTCCCGCACGGCGGCCGTCGGGTACAGCGCGACCACCCGCCGCTCGCCCCGGCGGGCGATGCGCCCGAGCAGCCGCACTGGCGCGTCCTCCGTGGTGATGGCCTCGTGGAGGAACCGTAGGTGGGGCTGGCCGCCGAGGAGGGCGGCGGCGCCGTGCAGGGCCTCGCTCGCGCTGAGCACGACCACGGTGGCCGGTTCCCGGACTAGCCGGCGGGCCGTGCGCAGGCACGCGGCCTCCGTCAGGCACCGGGCCAGGAGGGTGACCTGGTGCGGGGCCCGCCGCAGCGCGCGCGGCCACCGTCGGGAGGCGAACGCCTTCTGCCCGGCGGTGGAGACGGCGCCCGCCCAGTGGGCGGCGGCCAGCAGCACGGCCGCGAGGTGCCCGCGGGTGCCGGTGACCAGGTGGGCGCCGGCCTGGCGGAGCGGGCCGGGGTCGGCGGCGCCGTACGGGGCGATGACCCAGCTGCCGGGCCGCGCGGCGGCGAGCGCCGTCAGGGTGCGCGGGTGGTGCCCGCCGAGCCGGTGGGCACCGGGCTCGATGAGCACCAGCGGGGGCTCGGCGGTCATCCGGCGACCGCCTGCTCGCCGTGCGCGGCCGTGAAGTGCTCCCGCAGCCACGCGGGGTCGTTGAGCAGGTCGAACCGCTCAGGGTCGCGGGCGGCGTCGCGGGCGAAGGCGATGCCGTCGCGGGCGCCGGTCGCCGCGTAGGTGGCGAAGTCGCCGGTGCTGCTGGATGTCCAGGCGTCGATCCGGGCGCGGGCGTCGGTGTCGTTCATGCCGTACTCGCTGCCGCGCGCGAGCATCGCGCACTCGCGGAAACCCGCCTTCCAGGCGTGGTACGGGCTTTGGTTGAACCTGGTGGTCCCGGCGGTGTCCTGGCAGAACTCGACCTTGCCGGGGAGGGCGGCGAGGACGTCGACGGCCTCGCCCATCTCCCGCAGCGCGTCCCGGCGGATCAGCTTCAGCCCGCCGTAGCCGTACGTCAGCCCGTTGACCGGGTTGACCGCCCGCCACACCCGCATCGAGACCCCGGCCGCCAGCGGCTCGACGCCGACAGCCGGGAAGCGGGTGTCGATGGAGAAGTCGCCGTCGGCGAGGAAGAACTGCTCGGTATCGGCCAGCTCGGCCGTCAGCAGGTAGGCGCGGCGCATCCCCCGCACGCCGTGCAGGCGCTTGACCGTGCCGCCCAGCACCCTCCCGAGCCGGCGGTGCAGGGCGTTCGCCATCGGCTCGTCGTAGGAGAGCAGGACCGCATCGAAGGCGCTGGTCATGCGATCGCCTCCAGGTAGCGGGCGGCCACGGCCGAGGGGGCGAAGTCGGCGGTGGAGGCGTGCGCGCGCTTGGCGTGCACCCGGTAGAACTCTCCGTCCGTGGCCAGCCGGGCCGCGATCCGTACGGCTTCGTCGTCGGTGACGAAGAGCAGGTCGTCGTCGATGTGCTCGGCCAGCCACCCGGTGCGCGGGGCGATGACCGGCAGGCCCATCCCCTGGCAGTCCACCACCGACATCGACCACGGGCACCCGGGCCGGAACGGCGCGATGCCGAAGTGGGCGCTGGCCAGCAGATTCCGGTAGTGCACCCGGTCCCCGCGGTCCGAGGCGACCGTAACCCCGTCGAGGGCGGCGAGCTCGTCACGGTGGCGTTCGGGGCTGGGATCGAGGCGGACGCGCTCGGGGCTACGGGTGCCGAACAGGTCCATCACCGTCAGCTCCACCGGCGCCTCGGCCACCAAGCGCCGGGCGAGGGCGGTGAAGCGGGCGGTGCCGTAGTGCGCGTACAGGCGGTGGTTGTAGATGGCGGCCGCGCGGCCGTCTGGCGGCGGGAGGACGTCGGCGGGGTCGCGCACCAGGCGCTCGTCCCTGGGGGCGGGCACGGTGTGCAGCTTCTCGGCGAGGTCGACGCCCATACGGTCGGCCGCCGCCGTGGTCCAGGCGGCGGCGGTGGCGGAGTGGACCAGGACCCGGTCGCATGCGGCGAGGCCGGCGGCGAAGGCCAGCAGCACCGGCCGGCCGAGGCCGCCGTCGTCCATGGAGGGGTCGAGCTCCAGGTCGCCGTCGTCGGTGAAGGAGAAGGGCAGGTAGTGGCAGTACCCCGCGATGCGCGCGTTGGTGCCGGCTTCGAGGAGGGCGGCGCGGATCGCGGGGGCGGCCTCGATCTGGTTGGCCACCACCACCTCCGGCTTCGTCCGGCGGACGAGGGCGACGAGCTCGTCGAGGCCGGGGTCGAGGCGGGCCCGGTACTTCGTGGACGGCGAGATGGTGGGCGCGAAGCCCACCCGGGCATCCCCGGCCGGCGCCGGGGATGCCACGGTCACGTCCACCCCGGCGTCGGCCAGAGCGGGGGTGAGGAGGTCGGCGAAGGTGAAGCCGGAGTCGGCCGAGAGGCGTCCGGGGTTGGAGATGTTCAGCAGGTACAGCAGCCGCATGATGCTTTCCCCTCCTGCTGGCCCGGGTCCGTCCGGGCCGGTCATGGGAAGGAAACCGGGGTCAATAGCGGTGACGGGATGGTGAATCGGCCTCACTCACGGTTCACTCACCCTCGTCACCAACCAGCCGGCCGGGCGGGAGTCCTTGATGGGAGAACAGCACGATGCGGTGACCGTGGAGCAGGCGGCGGAGGCGTTCGCGGCCGAGACCGCCTACTGGCGCGAGGTGAGGGGCCTGTCGAAACGGGCTCTCGCGGCGGCGATGGGCTTCGATCCGTCGTACGTCAGCCACGTGGAGTCCGGGCGGCACAAGCCGACCGAGGACTTCGCCCGCCGTGCCGACGAGGCCCTGGGCGCGGGCAAGGCCATCTGGAAGCGGTGGTGCGACTACGAAGCGGCCAAGACCCGCACCGGTCGGGCAACAGTCCTCGCTCCGGCCCCGCGAGCGGTGGCCGAGCAGCCGTACGCGACCGGATCGGCGCTCGTCGTCGAGCACGACGCCGCCCGGCTCGACTACGACGGCCGCCTCTACCGACTGACGATGCGCCGGCGCCTGCGGAACACCGGCTCCGAGCCGGTGACCCGCTACCTGATCCGCATCAGCGTCGACCGCTACCCCGGCGAGCCGGAGCGGTCCAACGCCCACTACCGCACCCACCCGTTGACCTGGGAGGAGCTGGAGCTGAGCGCGACGTGCCGGGGGGAGGCGATGCGGTGGGAGGCCAAGCACGACCGCGACGCCTTCAAGGAGGTCTGGCTGCTGTTCGAGAACGACCAGGGCCGCTTTCCGCTCTACCCCGCCGAGTCTGTGTGGATCGAGTACGCCTACGGCGTGGGGGATGAGAAGTGGGGCCGGTGGTTCCAGCGGGCGGTGCGGCTGCCCACCGAGCACCTGGAGGTCCAGCTCGCCTTTCCCGCCGCCCTCGACCCGGTCGTGTGGGGGACCGAGACCTCCATGAGCGCCGAGGCGTCCCCGCTGCGGACCGCCCCCGTGCGGCGGGACGAGAACGGGACGCGGTTGTTCTCCTGGACGACCTCCACACCGCCCCTGCACGCCCGGTACCGTCTCGAATGGCGGTTCCGAGCGGCCCGGCCCGAACCCCAGACGAGCGACAGGGAGCTGACGTGACGACGGTGCGGCCCAGCGAGCAGATGCGTGACCTCGGCGTCGTGCAGTACGGCGCCCCCGTCCTCGCAGAGGTCGCCCGGCCCTTCGCTCTGCCCGCCGAGAAGGACACCGCCGAGCACACCGTCGAGTCGCTGTTCGCGGCGATGGAGCGGATCGCGCATGTGCACCCCTTCGCCAAGGGCATGGGCATCGCGGCTCCGCAGATCGGCATCGGCCGGGCGGCGGCCGTCGTCCAGCCCGCCGACCCCGCCGCCGCGGCGATCGTCCTGCTCAACCCCCGCATCACCGCGCGCTCGGAGGAGATGGACGAGCAGTACGAGGGGTGCCTGAGCTTCTTCGACGTCCGCGGCATGGTCCCGCGCCCCCTGACGATCACGGTGGTGACCACCGCCATGGACGGCACCGAGGTCACCACGGTGTACGAGCGCGGCCTCGCCCGGCTCATCGCTCACGAGATCGACCACCTCGACGGCCACCTCTACACCGCCCGTATGCGGCCCGGCGTCGAACCGATCCCCGTGGAGGAATACCGCCAGACCGGCCGCGCGTGGGCGTACGACCAGTAGCCTCCTCGCCCGTGCCCTGGTCCAGGCCGGGCTCGTTGGGCCTGGTGTGACCGACGAGCTGATCGCGACAGCACAGCGCAGCTGGTCCTTCTCCACGATCTCCACGCCCCGGCGGCGGGTCGCCGAAGTCGTCCACCAGCCCGGCCCCGACACCTACAGCGACCTCGTCCGGGATGCGCTGGCCGCCGGTTTCGCCTGGGGCCGTGAAGCGATGCCCGTGGTGACCACCGCCGTACACGTCGCAGGCGGCTGCTTCCACGCCCTCACGCTGACCGGCCCAGGCACCCTGGTGGCGCCCGAGGAACCGGTGCCGCTGTCCTCGGCCTGGCTGAAGGCCGCGTTGGACACCCTGGAGGCCGTGGTCATAGTGGTGCCGCCCGGCACCTTCGACGACGACATGCCCGAGCAGGCCGACCGCACCGACCACCCCGACGCCTGCGCCGCCCACCGCACGAGCCTCAATGCCGTACGGACCGGTGGCCGCCTGCTATGGGCCGCCGCCCGCCTCCGCCTCGACCACCCGCCGGTCGATGCGCCACCGGCCGGGACGTCTCCGGCATGATCCTGGATATGGACACAACGCGCTGGGTGGAGACCGGAGTGCACGGGCTCCAGGCCCGACACGGCGAGGACGGCAGCGTCTACACCCGCACCGCCGGCGGCGAGCGCACGATCGACGTCGCCAGCCTCCAGCAGCTCGCCCAAGGCGTCGGGCCCGGGACCGCCGGCGACTCACCATGGACACCGGACCTCGCGCGGGCCGTCCTGCACTCCCTCGGCATTGTGTGACGTCAACGCGTCGTACCCGCCGGTACAGCGCATTTTCCCGACGTCTTGACGTCACGGTACGCCCGGTGCCGACGCCGGTAAGCACGATCTTTGCAGCGATTCGAACAGTACGTACTATCCCGGCGCCGGGAGGCGCCAGCGTAGGTCATATGCCCGCACACCGGGCACAGCAGCCGCCGCAGGAGGCGCTTGTTGTCGGTGGCCACGGCCTGGAGATACACCCGGCCGAAGGCGCCGATCCACTCGGTGGTCAGCCGGTCTCGGTATGCCTGGGCCCGGCAGGCGGGCCCGCAGTACAGGCGCCGCCGTGTCGCCCCCTTGGGGAGCACGACGCGGCAGACGTAGCAGTACCGACGGCGGGCCATACCTCCAGGATCGCTCGCCCGCCGTCGGTACGGGACGGGCGAGCGACCTCTGACGGTCAGCGCGTTGGCATCCTCGCGGCGGTTCCGGTCGGCGAGGCGTCGCAGCAGCTCGTCCTTCTCGACGGGCAGGTAGACCAGCCGCCACCGGTCGCCCGCGGCCTCCACCAGCTTCTTCCAGGCCTCGGATCAGTTGCCACCGAAGCTGGACCGGCTGATCGTTGACCGGGGAGTGACCGACGTCTGACCGTCGGGTCGGAAACGCCACCCTCATGCCCGACTTCTGGGCGCCACACGGCGTGACAATTTGGCAACTCAGGGTATGCGTCCAACGTCGTGATGGCCACAGCCGCGCCGGAGTGCATCTGCCGCAACGAGACGGTGGCCTGAGCGGGACCGCGTCAGCACACAACGAGGAGTTGTTTTCCGTGGCTACTTTGGACGATTTCAGGAAGGGCCTGAAGCTTGAGGTCGACGGCAGGCCCTACGTCGTCATCGAGTTCCGACGCTGCGGGAAACCGGCCTCCGTGCGAGCCAGGCTGAAGGACCTCGGCTCCGGCGAGATCATCGAGAAGACCTTTGGCGCGGACGCCAAGATCGAGTTCGCCGATGTCGAAGAACGGTCGATGCAGTACCTCTACCCGGAAGGCGACGGCTTCGTCCTCATGGACACAGCCACCTTCGAGCAGCTCACGGTCGACTCCGCCGTCGTCGGCGACGCCGCCAAGTACCTGACCGAGGGTTCTGCGGTCGACGTAACGCTGCACAAGGGCCGCCCGCTGGCCATCAGTATCAGCTCTGTGGTCCAGCTGGTCATCGCCGAGACCGGGCCGCCCGCCCAGGGCGACGGCACCAAGCCCGCCACCCTGGAGACCGGAGCCGAGATCAAGGTCCCGCTGTTCGTCGCCACTGGCGACAAGGTCAAGGTCCACACGCACGACGGTCTCTACCTCGAACGGGTCAGCTAACAGCAGCCGCTAATAGCTGGCTCCCGCCGACGCGATCACCCGGGTGGTGAAGCCCATGCCGGGCAGGCCGGCGTCGTCCAGGGCCTGCCGCAGTCGCTGTTCGGGCGCGTTGCTGGTGGGGGCAGTCGGGCACGGCCAGGATCTCGATCTCCACATCTCCAGGGTCGCGCGCCCCGGCGCCGTACTGGCCGAAGGGGCCGACCTGCCCGGGCCGTGCGCCGAGCGGGGGCGCGCCGCCCTTCGTCCGGTGGGGTCCGGGTGTCACTCGCCGCTCCCTGCGGTGTGGGCGACCTCGGCCGTGCGCGGGCCGGGGAGTTCCCCTTCTGTCAGGGCGGCGAAGTCGGCGTGGGCCTGCTCGACGGCTTCGGGGTACGCCTCGCGCTTGGCGTGCTCGGCGAGTGCCCGGTAGACGCTGGCGACCGAGGGGTTCTGGCCCTTGCGCTTGCCGGTGGGGATGATCAGGTCGGGCTGAATCTGCTCGACAGACTCGCCGCCCGCGCGGCGCCGCAGCACGGTGTGCAGCATGTCGTCGGTGATGACCGACGGCCGGCCGCCGTGCTTGCCCTTGCGGGCCGCCGTGTCGAGACCTTCCAGCGTCGACTCGCGGATGTTCTCCCGCTCGGTCTCCGCCATCGCCGCGAAGAACGCGAACAGCAGCTTCCCCGGCCCGGTCGGGTCGTAGATACCCGGCACGGGCCCGGCGAGCATCTCCAGGACCAGGCCGTGAGCGGTGAGGTGGTCGGCGAGCGCGGTGAGCTCGGCGGCGTCGCGGCCGAGCCGCTTCATCTCGTACACCGTGAAGATGACCCGGCAGTGCGGGGCGTGCGCCTTGACCTCCCTCGCGGTCCGCAGCGCCTCCTCGAACTTCGGGCGGACCCGCACCCGGGTGCTGATCTTCTCGCTGAAGATCTTGTCCCTCGGGATGCCGTGAACCGGGCGCCGGGCTCCGTGAACCCGGCCGGTTTCGACTGCTGAAATCTGTTGCGCTCATCGCAAAGCATTGCGCAGACTGAATCCCATGACCATGTACGAAGAGATTGCCGCAATCCTCCACCCGACACCCGACCCCGAGAACTTCCCCGAGGAGGCCCGGAGCGAGATCTGGGCGGACATCGCCGAAGCCCGCGAACGGACCGCCTTCAACCTCGAAGCCGCCTGGGACGCCCACGGCGACGACGCCGAACCCCTGCTGTCCGCCCTCGCCGGCGCCCGCCGCCGCCGCGAAGAAGCCGAAGCCGACATCCGCCGCCTCGTCGCGTACGGCCGCGAGTTCACCCGGCCCCGCCCCTACAAGCTCGCCGACCTCGCGAACGCGGCCGGGATGTCCATCTCCGGCGTCCGCACCGCCTACGACCACGAAGAAGTCGCCGCCGTCCAGCACGCCACCGGCCTCAAGCCCCGCGAATGGCGGGCCACCAGCCCCGACGACCCCACCGAGGACGGGAGTACCGCATGACCGCACCGGCTGACGACGCGTTACCGGCCGCCTGCACCTGCCCGAAGCCGTGGGAGAACCTGATCGCCGTCATCGAGGGCCAGGCCCCGGCTGCCCGGCCCGCCCGCACCCTCGGACCGGCCGCCGCCCTCTACCGCGCCCACTGCGCGAACTGCGGCGCCGAGTACCCCGGCCACTGGCGCCTCATCCGGGTGTGAGTAGTCGGGGTACAGAAAATCCCGGTGAGAGCGATCATGGTCGGTTTCTGCGGCCTCGCTGAGACGAAAAGATCGTCGAGCGGGTGCCGGTGCTGGTTTCCGCACGATTCCCTGTTCTACGTTAGGCGCACATTAAATTACTTTGTGTGGTTATCGAAACGTGTCGTGGGTAGGTTCGGCCCGCGCCGGACGCTGGGGCGAAGACCGGCGGACCGGTAACCGGGAAAGCCGTCGATGACAGGAGGGCCCACACGATGTCCACGCAGGCCGACAGGACTGCCGATGAGGCGGCTGGCAAGACCGAGGAACCTCTGAGCACGTGGCTGGAGGGGCACCACCGCGTCGACCTCGCTTCGGATGCCGCCGAAGAGCGCCACATCTACGCCCAGAACGCAGACGGCAGCCCGGTCTACGGCGAATCCGCCGAAGTTCAATCGACCGTCGACGTCGCAGTGCCGTTGCACGGGGCTCTCACCCTCGAACTGCACATCGAGCAAGACCCCGAGAAGGGGAGCCTGTCCTGGCGACTGGGCTGCGCTGTTCCCTTCCGCTCCCCGGTCCGCCTGGGCGAGGCCAAGGGGAGCTCCAGTGAGAGGGTATCGATCACGTTCCAGAACGAAATCGCCGACGGCAGGGCCACGCTCTACCTCAAAGGCCCGTATTTCCGCTTGCACAACGACAGCAAGGTCATGGGGAAGCACGTGACCTTCGACGTCAAGCTGTGCCGCGCCTTCTGAACCCTGCGGCCCAGCGTGTTTGAGGGTGTGGAGGTAGAGGGCCCGCTCCATCGCCGCCCTCGCTCGCGACCACGGCGTCAGCCGCGGCGCGATCCGCACGGCCGTCGCCGACCTCCTGCCCGACCGCACCGTCGAGCAGGAGGGCATCCCAGCCCTGGAGCTGCCGGCCACCCTCGACACGCCCGGCAAGGTCGCCGACTTCCTCCGTGCCGCCGAACTAGAGCCCGCCGAGCGGACCGCCTCGACCACGGTGTGACCGTACGGCGCGGCCAGGGCTACACCCTGCGCGTCAGCGCCCTCCCCGCCGTGCACCGCCAGTTCCTCGCCCGCTGCCAGCCGCTCGACGGCGGCCCGGGCGCTTCGACGGTCCCGGCCCAGCGCAAGGCCCGTCGCGAGTACGAGATCGCGTCAGCACCCTCACGCCGAGACCATGATCGTTCTCACCGGGATTTCCTGTGCCCCGACTACTCACGCCCGTCATCCCCGGCCAGCGCCAGACCTGACCTGCGGCAAAGCCCTTAGCGTTCAATTCAGCAGCAATACCGGCGAGACCCCAAGTGTCAGCAGACGACGGCGTGCCGCCACTGAAGATCGGTCTGGTACATGACCGGATCAGCCCGGGCGTGTTCGGCGGTTGCTCAACTGTTTGAGTGTCGAGCGGGTGCTGCCTGTGGTGTTGGTGCTTGCGCCGGGCGTGAGGCGGTCGTGTCGTCTCCTTCCTGGTGGGCCGGGCGCCGGGGCAGTCGCGACGCGGGCAGCAGGCCGAGAGCGGCGAGTGCGGCCAAGATCAGCGCAGTGGAGTTCATGGTCGAAGCAGCGGTGCCGGTTGCGCTGGCCGCGACGGCGATGCCGAGGGTCGGCCCGATGTTCATGGCGGTCTGCTTGAGTCCGCTGACGACCCCGGCGTACCCGGGTGGCGCGTCACCGACGACGGTCCCGGTGGCGGTGACCATCACGGTGGCGAACCCGGCACCGATGGCGGCAAAGGCTGCAGCCATGGCCATCCATGTGCTGGCGGGACCGAGCCGGGACAGCCCCGCGATGCCGACCACGACGAGGACCGTACCGGCGATCGCGGTGCGGCGCGCACCGTACCGGCGCAGTGCGGCGACCGCGGCGGGTGAGCCGAGGACCATGAGCACGGTCAGCGGGAGCACGCGCAGACCGCTGTCGAGTGGGTCGAGTCGAAGTACGTCCTGGAGGTAGAAGGTGGCCCTGAACAGCGCGCCGAACAGCCCGGCGGTGGTGACCAGCAGGATCGCCATCGACGCGGTCACCGGTACGGACCGCGCTACGGCTGGTGGAACGATCGGGTGCGTGGTGCGGCGTTCGTGCCAGGCGAGCACCGTTGCGACGCCGATGACGGCGAGGAATTCGAGCAGCGTCGGCGCGGCGGTCCACCCCCGCGCGGGTACGTCGGCCAAGGCGTGGACCAGGATTGCGAGCGCGACCGCTAGCAGGCCCGCGCTGGTGAGGTTGAGCCGTGGAGAGTTGCCACGTTGAGGTGCCGGCGTCCGCGCGGCGAGGGCGAGGACGGCGATGACGAACGCGAGGGGCACGTTGACCCAGAACACGGCGCGCCACCCCAGATGAGCCACGAGAACACCGCCCAGGAGCGGACCGGACCCTGCCGCCACCGCGATCGCACTGGTGCGAATGGCGATCGCCTTGCCGAGCCGGTCCGCGGGATACGCCAGCCGTAGCAGCGCGAGCGTCGCAGGTTGGAGGAACGCGGCGAACCCGCCCTGCACCGCGCGCAGGACGATCACCCAGCCGACGCCCGGCGCGAGCGCGATCCCGGCCGAGGCAGCCCCGAAACCGAGGACGCCGACGAACAGCAGGCGCGGGTGCCCGTACCGATCCCCGAGGCGCCCGGCGATCACGAGCAACGCGGCCACGGCGACCAGATAGCCGGTGCTCGTCCACTGGATCTGCGCCACGCTCGCGCCGAGATCACGCTGCATGCCGGGCTGCGCCATGAGCAGGATGGTTCCGTCCAGTGCGACGATCACCGCGCCGACCACACTGACCAGAAGTGCAATCTGCCGCTGTGCGGGTGCGGTCATGAGGTCACCGGGCCGAGATGGGCGTCCAGAACTGCCGCGATGAGCCGGTCGCGTTGGTCGTCGTCGGGGTCCCCGTCCAGCGGTGGTGCGCCGAGGGCGAGTTGCAAGCTGCCCCAGGCCCACAGCTGGGCCATGCCGTGCAGGTTCGACCACAGAGCGGCGGCAGTCACCGCAGGCGGCGGTCCGGCCTCGTTCGACCCGTCGGCGCGTCGCGCGGCCTCCCTCTCCGATAGGCATCGGGCGACAAGTCCGGTGAAGTGCCCGAACAGCGGGAGGGTCGACTCGCGCAGCCTCGGTTGGTCCGATGCCTGCGCCGCGCCGTCAAGCAGGTCGTGCCGCCACATGAGCTCGAACATGCCGCGGCGTTCCAGCGCGTACCCGACGTACGCCCGCGCGAGAGCCTCCAGCTGGCCGCGCGGTGTGGTCGTGCCGGCGACCGCGGCCTCGAACATGGCTGCAAGGTCCTCGAAGCCGCGACGCCCGATAGCCGAGAGCAGCGCGTGGTGCGTGGGGAAGTACCGACGCGGCGCCCCGTGCGACACCCCCGCCCGACGGGCTATTTCCCGCAGGCCCACGGACGCGGAGCCCTCGGTCAGCACAAGGTCGACCCCGACATCGATCAACCGCTCCCGAAGGGGGCTCTCATCAGTCATAGACACTGTCTACCACGCATTGGTAGACAGTGTCTACTCATTGAGTGCGTGATCCTCCTCCTCAGCGGGTGGCGGGGTTTGCCTCGGCTCGCTCGCTCACGGCGGCACGCTGTCCGGGAATGGTCACGCCCGACAGGTCGAGGCGCTTGTTCATGTCGAGGCGGAACGTGCCGTACGGGTTCACGTGGGTCCAGAACAGCGGGGACAGGCCCCGCCGGTCGGCGTCGGTGAGCCGCTTCTGCCACTTCTCCTCGCTCAGGATGTCCTGAAGCAGCAGGGTGTTGACGTGCACCAACGCCGACTGGAGCAGGTGCAGGGCGAGCATGGAGACCTCCTGGGACTCCTTGTCGGAGCCGGTCAGATCGCCGTCCTTGCCGTAGAACAGGTCGTGGTTGGCGGAGTTCCAGTTCTCCACGACCTGGAGCCCGTCGTTGATCTCGCGGCGCAGGTCCGCGTCGGCTAGGTAGTCACAGATAAACGCCGTACGCACCGCCCGCCCGAGTTCCTCGATCGCCCGGTAGGTGGGGTGCTTGGGGCCGCCGCGGGTGAAGCGCCGCAGGACCTGCTCGGCCTCGGCGGTGCCCAGGCGCAGGGCTGTGGTGTACTTCACGATCTGGTCGTACTGCTGGTGGATCAGGTCCCAGTCGATCGTTTTGGTCGACAGCACCGGCGCCAGGTTCGGCCACTTCTCGTCCTCCCCGGCCGCCGGCCGGTACAGGCGTGCTGAGCCGACGTTCTTGAGCCTGGCGAGCAGGTTGAAGCCGAGCATGTGGGCGAAGGCGAACCCGACGATGGAGGCACCGTGCGTGTCGGTGTACTGCCGGTCGATCTCCACGTCCGTGCAGTGCCGCAGCACGCCCTCGATCATCGCGGCGACCTCGGACGCCGAGCAGGATTTGAGCTGGCTGTAGACGCACAGCGACTTCTTCTCGACGTGCCAGTAGATCATCACCCCGGGCCCGCGGTACCGCTGGTGCCACTCCGTCATGAAGTTCGGACCAGGAGCCGAACTTCTTGGAGTCGCTCGCGCAGGCGGTGCCCTCGCCCCACCACGCCGCATCACGGGCGGCGAAAGTGGCGTTGACCAGCCGCACCAGAGCCGCGCGCAGGTTGGTCCGGTTGACGAACAGGTGCCGCACCCGCCGCAGGACGGCCTCGCTCTCACCGTGCTTGCCGACCGAGGTGAACTCACCGGTGAAGCCGGTGGCGAACTCGGCCTCCTTAAGGATGTCGATCAGGTCGATGGTGCCTCAGCGGCGCTCGATCTCCGCCTTCAACGCCACCAGGTTCTCCGGCTCGGCCTGCTTGCCCAGCGGCGAGACCTTGATCCACGGCTCACCGTGCTTCTTGACGATGTCCACCCCGCCCGTGGTGCCCAACTCCAGCGCCGCATCGAAGCGGCTCAGCGCCTCCCGCAACCGCTTCTGAAGGGCCCCGATGAACTTCTCCGGGTCGTGCGGCTGGCGGATCGCGTCGTAGTGCACATCGCGGTTGTCCTCGAAGTCCGGCGGCAGATCGTCCTCCGGGTTCTGCCACCGGTTCGCGCCCGGCACCCAGATCTCCCGCCGCCGCAGCGCATCCCGCAGCGCCACGAGCACGCACAGCTCGTACGGGATGCGCTCGACCCGGCCGCGCTCACCCACCACCGACTTGCGCCACTCCTCGCGCACCACCCCGGCTAGCGGAATCTTCTCCGCTTCATCGAAGAACGCGCCCTCCTTCGCGATGGGCTGATCCAGATACCGCTTGAGCAGGTCGATCGCGTCCATCACCGGCCGGTAAGCGGTGTTGTTGCACTTCAGCTCCAGCGCGTTCAGCAGCGGCGAGAGCATCCGCCGCCAGTGGTTGGAGTACGACGAGCGCAGCACCGTCCGCACCCGGGCCCGGTAACGCGCCTCGTTCGCCGCGGCCTCCGCCGCCAGCGCCTTCAGCGTGGACTCCCCGCCAACCGGATAGATCACCTTGCGGACCGTGCCGCCCGGCTCCGCGACCGCCGCCTCCGCCAGCCGCAGCAGAATGCCCTCCTTGCCGCGGACCCGCCTCAGCTCCTTGTTGAACTCACCCTCGACCTTCTTCTCCGCCCGCGTGTTGATCTTCTGCACGAGCTGGATGAACAGCTCCACCAGCGAGTCGGTGATCTCCGTCTCCCGCACATGGCACAGCGTCGACAGCAGCGTGTACCGCACCGGCCCGGCCGCCGCCCGCAGGTCCGAGGGATACTCCTTCGCCGCCCGCGCCCGCCAGGCCGCCACCAGCTTCCCCGACACGTCCCCGAACAACTCCGGCGGCAACTGAAGCCCGCGCACCCGCTGGACCTTGTTTACCTCCGCCAGCAGACTGTCCAGCCCCAGCGCACCCGGGTCCGCCTTCAGCTCGGTGAAGAACGTGCCCCCACCGCCCGCGCTGTCCGCGTCCGTGTCGGCGTCCTCGGCGATCAGGTCGTCCAGCCGGGAACGGGTCGCCCCCGACAGCTGGCCCACGGTGGCCGCGCAGAACCGCTCCTCGAAGGTGCTGACCGCCTTGCCCACCAGCCGCGCGATCTGTCCCGGGGCCGGCGGCTCCAGCCGATCCTTGCGGCAGCGGGCCACCACCGCCTCCGCCAGCCGGTCCCGGTTCAACTCCACCCCGCACAGCTGCGACCGCCAGCCACTCGGCGAGCTGCGCCTGGTCCTCCTCGGTGCACTCACGGAAGCCGAACGCGCCCCGGATCTCCATCCGGTGCCGCTTGATCGCCCGCCCCGACCAGTCGTACGCGGCCCACTCCGCCGCCGCCACCTTCACCTGCTGAGCGACGTACGACACCGCCGGCACCGGAATCTCCCCGGCGTCCTCTGGGAACCGGGCCTCCACCTCGAAGAACTTCAGCAACAACGCGAACCCCAACCGGTTCGCCCCCGACTTGTTCCGCAGCCGTTCCTGGTCCTCCTCCAGCAGCGTCCAGACCTCGATCAGGTCCTCCGGCTCCCACTCCTGCCGCACCCCGCGCTCCTTCCGGTCGTCATGACCGGACCAACCTCGCCGAGCACGGCCCCCGATGACCCCAGAAGATCAAAAACACTGACAAGCACATCCCAGATCCGCTACAGAGAGCTACTTGTCACTTCGCCGTAGCTTCGGGAGAACAGGGCCATCTACCCCTCTATCGCTCAACGTCACAAGACCGCAGGTGAAGCAGAGCCCGACTTCCCTCGACTGCGGCGGCACAAGGCTGAGAAGCGGTTGTGCTTCTACGGTGAGGGAGCAGGCAGGCACTGGTCTGCTTCGGAAGTGGGCAAGTCCCTCAATCAATCGGGAACGTCACCACCGCTACCCCGAGTAGGTGACCTCCTCGCTCCGCCAGTCCACTCCGCTGCGCAGTGGCCGGAGATCGAGCTCAATGGCTGCCCAGGGCGGCGCCGCAGGCCCCTGCCGTCACCGGAAATCCACTGAGGTACTGTGACGACTGCTCAGCTGTCAGTGACCTCATGGCCCTGACCTGCTCTTCTTTCGGGCGGTGCCGTGATGAAGGGCCGGGGTTGGCCATGTCGATGTGAGGGAGTCCCGGTGCCCAACCCGACCACGCCGGCCAGCGGCATGACCGACCGCGCGTTACCGGTTATCGCCGCGCATTCCTGGCACGGCTTCCACTGCGAGTCCCGGCTTGTGCGCTCGGATTCGCCGCGCCTGGCGCCCGTGGTGCTTGTCGGGGGCGCCTTCCAGACGAAGGAGAGCTGGGGACGGGTCGAGAGCGAGTTCCTGGCCCACGCCGACGTCTTCACCGTCGACCTGCCCGGATGGGGCCAGGCAGATGTCCTGCCCGAAGATCACGGCGTCGAGTTCCTGGCCGATGCCCTGTGCCACATGCTCGACGAAGCAGGCCTGGAGGCGGTCAACGTCGTCGGCGGCTCCTACGGAACCGCGATCACCTACACCTTCGCCCAGCGTCACCCCGACCGCGTCCACCGGATGGCCCTGGTCGGAACCATGACATCCATACCCGACCACGCCGAGGCCGCCATACGCCGCGCCATGGAACTCATGCTCGCGGAACGGACGGAAGACTTCGCGGAGACGGTCCTGGACCTGCTGTTCAATCCCCACGCCATCGATTCCGTCGTCCTCGGCACCCGGCTACGCCAAGGGATGCGCCGACGGCTGCACAGGCTGAAACCCGAAGAAGGCGCACAGGCTCTCGCGAACACCACTCGCCTGCTCGTGCACAAGAAGCTCGACACGAGCATCACACCGACCATGCCAGTCCTGGTAGCCACGGGGGAACACGACCACTTCACCACCCCGGACTTGTGCCGCGAAGTCGCCGCCACCTGCGCCGACAGCTGGTTCACCACCATCGCCGACGCCGACCACATGGTGCCCTTCGAACGCAGCGCGGAGATCGTCGACCTGATCACCCGCTTCTTCACCGACCAGCCGCTGACCGGCCTCTCCTACTGCCCTGACGCCGAACACATCTCCCAGGAACTACTCCCGTCTCGTCGCTGAAACAACCGGTATTGAGCTCCGCTCCCCCGGTACTCCCCGGCGCAAAGGCGCGTTGCCGTTGCCGAAGCCCGGGCGCGCCGGGAAGCACCGGTGTCGCGTACTTGTCCGAGTGCCCACGCCGACAACCGGGACCCAGGCCTCAACATCCCGAGGCCTGAGTCCGGCACCGTCCAGTCGCTGCCCCGCCTCCTCGCCCAGCTTCCTTCGGCGGCAACCACCAGCACAGACTACGCACGGTAGAGATGCACCACGGCTTCTGAACTTGTTCCTTAACCTAGCCATCACACACCGTGGTGGGTGGTTGCCGCCTTGCCTCGGGCTCGGTCTCGCTCGTAGAGGGTGTTGGGTCGTTTGACGGTTTTGCCCACGTCGTGGCGGGTGGCGGGATGTCGGTTCTTGGAGCCGGGCGGTCGTCCAGGGCCGGGGCGGCTGGGTTTGGGCACGCGGGCCGGGCAGGGCAGGTGAGGGCGGAGGTGTCGGAACCCGCGCCGGACGCGGGTCGGCGTGAGGACGACGCCGGGGCGGGTGACCTTCTCCCAGGGCTTGCGCTGGTCGGTGGCGAGCGGGGCGGCGAGGCGGAGTTGAGTGTGGGCAGCGATGATGATCCAAGTCCAGCGGTCCGCCGCCCGCGGGTCGCGTAGCCGCGGGCGGGTCCAGCCGAGGGTCTGCTTGAACAGGCGAAATGTGTGCTCCAGGTCGAACCTTCGCAGGTAACACGACCAGACGAAATCGACGTCGGCCGGGTCGGCGCCGGTGGCCGAGGACCACAGCCACACCGGTGGCGCGTCACGGTCACCCGGCAGGTGATCGACCTTGAGCCGGATCAGCGTGCCCTCGATGACGGGGAGGTCACTGTCATGGTCGATCCAGGCGGAACGCTGCTGGAGTTCGGGGTGGAGCCGGTCCCATGCCTGGGCTTCGGCCTTGCCGTAGCGGGGCGTGTCGTTCACTGTCACCACCGACGGCTCTGTCCAGGTCCGCGGCCTGGCAAGGCTGAACTCCTTGCCGTGCTTGGGCGGCCGGCCGCCGCGGGGGTGGGCCAGGGCGAACTCCTCGCGGGAGGGTGCCGGAAGCCGCAGGGCGCGGTCAGAGCGCAGACGTCCGACCAGCTCGACGGGCAGGTCGCGCAGGACCCAGGCCAAGCGCATCACGTCGTAGCCGGCGTCCATCACGATCAGGATGTCCCCGTCGCCGCACTGCCACTGCCCGGCCGCGATCAGTCGCTCGACGACGGCCCGCAGCTGGTCGGCGGTGACGGCCGCGGCATCATCGACAGGCCCCAGCCGGACCGCATCCAGGACCTATGTCCACGAGGTGCGGTCCGGGGTGAGTGCGGCAACGAAGGAGTACGGCCAGCCCGGGATGATCTGCGCGGCCTCCCGTGAACGGCCATGGACGTGACAGAACAGTCGTTCCGGCGAACAGGCCGCGTCGGAACGCAGCCATGGGGAGACATCCACGCTGAGCACGATCCGCCCGCCGAACCGCGGCAACGGCAGGGAAACCAGCAGGTCACGCAGCCGGTCCACGTCGAGGCAGCCATGGTTCAGGGCTCCGTATAACGCGCCGTAGCCCCGTCGGTGCTCGGCGGTCAGCGAGAGCTCCACCGGCGTCCTCACCGGCCCGTCCGCACACAGCAGCGCGTCCGTCAGCTCGAAGAACGCATCCGCCCGCGTGGACAGACACTCGTAGAAGGCCGTCCGAAAGCGTGACAGACCTGCGAAGGCATCGCGGTCCCCGACACGTTGCAGCACACTGATCACCACGGCCTTCGTCGTGAACTCCTGAATCTCGTCGCAGAGTTCAGGATCACGGGGAAGGCCGCCCTCATACCCTGCGATCACTCCAAAGGGTGACCACGTGACCAGGCCAGACGTTAAGGATCAAGCTGAATTCCGGGCCGACCCGCGCGACTGGATCTCGTTCGGGCCAGCCGTCCAGCGCCCGTCCCTGGCGCTGTTCGATTGTGCTGCGGGACATCCTGAACGAGCGTCGGTGGCTGTCAGGTCACCTCCGAGGTAACCGCCGAGGATCCGTCCGGACGGCCGTAGGGTGACTATGCCGAAGGTGCTTCGTTGATCCAGTCATGAAGAAGATCATCACTCTTACGATCATGACCGCAGCCGCTCTCGCGCTGACCACCCCTGCTGACGCCGACAGCGTCAGCGGGGGCGCGAAGGCAGCCGACCCCTGGAACTTCATTTCTTCCGCTGTGTGCTTGCAGGAGTTGGCTGTGGTACCCGTGGGCGGTCCCCCGATCGCAGACCTCAGCTGCGAGGTCGGCAACGTGATCGGGCAGGGGCTCTAGCAGACCATCGCCCGACGACATCACACCCGGCGCCCGGCTACGGTCCCACGGCAGGGTGCCGGGCAGCCCCGCATTGGACCCCGGGAAAGCGAGATGCACCCATGTTGCGCGAATCCGCAGAGCCTTGGAGTGCTGTCGAGGCGCCCGTTGCCAAAGACGGGCAGCAACGCCGTAAGTAGGGGCGGTCGGTCGCCTACAGCGCGGTATCCCGACAGGGTGAGGCAGGCCAGCCAGAGCAGGTGCCAGCAGCCGTCGAAGCGGGTGGCTACGGAGCGGAAGCCCTTGAGCGCGTTGATCGTTCGCTCGACCTCGTTGCGGCGCATGTAGATCGTCTGATCGAAGGCAGTGGGCCAGCCGCCCGCGCTACCGCGGCGTTGGCGGTTGGCCCGCTGGTCCTTGCGCTTGGGAATGGTGTGCTTGATCTGCCGACGCCGCAGATACCGGCGGTTTCTGTGGGACGAGTATGCTTTTATCGCCGCCCAGGTGATCGGGGCGTGTGCGCGGATGGCCACCGGCCGGACGCGGGACACGGATGCGTTCGAGGACGGGATCAGTTGCGGGACATCGCCCCACTGGCCGGGCGTGGTATTGGCCTAGCGTGATGACGACCGCGAGCGGACGCCGACCGCCTTCACCGGCCAGAGGGACCTTGCCGGTCAGCCCGCCACGGGAGCGGCCCGGGCCACATCCGAGCGATGTTGAACAGGCTGGCTCCGCCGTCCGGGGATGCGTGCCGCGCCAGTGCGGGCGCCCGCAGCATGCTGATGGGCACGTCAGGAGGGCGAGTCCACACTGACCATGCTCCAGTCGATCCGGCCTTCCGCGTCGGCGTCGGCCCGGACGGCTCGCAGGATCCTCTCCCACGTGCCGTCCGCCTACCATCTTCAGTGGCCGGACTGCTGGCCGCCTGAGTGCTGGCTGAGGGCGGGTTCGCTGTGGCCGTCGTCGAGCCCGATCCTGCGGGCGCATCAGCGGGGCCGCGACCGTCTCGTCCGCCTACGGATCGGCCCGGCGGCTCACCGCCGGGCGACACCGAGGTAGGTGCAGGACGGATCCCGGGTCAGGCGGTTCTGGAAGCTACCGTCCCGGCGCCGGCTTCCCAGCATCAGCCCGGCCATCCGGCCCACGGGCGTGAGCCCAGCAGCACCGAGGTAGCCGGTCATCTCGGCGGGGGTGACGAAGGCGTGCCAGTCGTGCGCCCCACGCGGCACGATCCGCAGCACCCGCTCCAGCCCCCAGATCATCACCGCTCGCGAGAGCCACGTCCGGTTGATCGTGTCGAACAGGAACAGCCCGCCCGGCGCCAGCACACGGCCGATTTCCCTCACCACCTCACCGGGGTCGGCCACGTGCTCAAGCACGTCCAGACAGGTCACCACCGTAAACACACCATTAGCGAACGGCAGCCGCTCGCCTCCCACCTGCCGTTACATACCGGTCGAAAAACGCGAACCGAGGCTGGTTGAACGCCCGCAACGAGGCCACCGGAGACGCCGACGCCCACCCGTCACGGGCAGGTCCCCGAAGGCCTCTGTGTCACCAGCCATCGCACCCTCCCCTGCCCCGCAGCCGACACGCACTCACGGACAACAAGCACCCGCCGTACCGGCAACGGAGCATCCCGGATGCAGACCAAGTAGCGAGCAAAGGGGCCGACTGCCGAGCAAGGCCACACCGATGTGACGTTGCTCGATAGGGGGCCAGCAGTCTTCGTATCTCCGCAGAACGGGCGGCCGTGTGGATCCGTGGTTGGCCAGTTTGTGGCGGGATAGTTGGCCGCTCCGCAACGTGGGCTCCGGCGCTGGTGGGGGGTTAGCGGTCGGTGGGCGTTTCGCCGTGGCGGAGCCAGGGGCGGGCGAGGGCGATCAGGGCGAGTGCGGCGAGGGCGACGGCGATGAGCATGATGAGGGCCATGGGGGTGGAGCTGGTTTCGCCGAAGAGGCCGACGAGGGGGGAGGCGAGGGCGCCGAAGAGGAATTGGAGTCCGCCGAGGAGGGCGGAGGCGGCTCCGGGGGCGGTGCGGCCGAGGGCCTGGCCGAGGGTGGTGGCGGCGGGGAAGATCAGTCCGACGCCGAGGAGGGTGACGAAGAGGCTGGCCCAGGTGCCGGCGAGGGTTTCGCCGGCTGTGCCGAGGACGGCCAGCTGGCCGGTCACCCCGAGGCCGCATATGGCGACGCCTGTGGTCAGCATGGTGTTGAGGCTGATCTTCCGGGAGAGCCTGCTGAAGGCGAAGCCCGCGATCAGCATGCCGACGGCGTTGGTGGCGAAGATCAGGGAGTAGGCCGTAGGCGAGACGCCGTGCAGGTGCTCGAAGACGAAGCTGGACCCGCTGATGTAGGCGAACAGTGCGGCCGAGGTGAGGCCGAGGACGAGTACGTACCCCATGAACGCGCGCCGGCGGCACAGGGCGCCCATGGCGCGGAAGGTGTTCGCCAGTCCCTGTGACTGCCTGTTCTGCGGGGGCAGGGTCTCGGGGACCTTGGCGAGCACCGCCACGGTGAGCAGGGCGCCGGCCAGGGCGAGGGCGACGAAGATGCCGCGCCAGGTGGTCACGCTGAGGATGGCGCCGCCGAGGACGGGGGCGGCCACGGGGGCGATGCCCAGGACCTGGGCGAGCAGGGCGAAGTAGCGGGGGACCTCGGGGCCGTCGAAGCGGTCGGTGAGGACGGCGCGGGCGAGGACCATGCCGGTGGCGGCCGCGATGCCCTGGAGCAGGCGCAGGACGAGGAGCGACTGGACGTTCGGTGCGAGGGCGCAGGCCAGGGACAGGGCCGCGAAGGCGGCGGTGCCGCCGATGAGGAGCTTGCGCCGGCCGAGTGCGTCGCTGAGGGGGCCGATGACCAGCTGGCCGGCGACCAGGCCGGCGAGGAAGGTGGTCATGGTCAGCTGGATCGCCGAGCTGTCGGCGTGCAGGGCGGCTCCCATGGCGGGGAAGCCGGGCACGTACATGTCGGTGGCCAGCGGGGCCACGGCGCTGAGGGCGCCGAGCACGGCGATCAGGGCGGCGCCGCGCGTTGCGGGGGCGGCCGTTCGGCGTGTGGGCGGGGTGGTATTTGTCGTTCGGGTCGGGGATACCATGAGAAAAACCGTAACCAATACATAACTGGTTAAGCAATTGGAGGTCCGGTGCACGCGCACTCGGGCAGGGTCCGTGGCCAGTGGGCGGCGAACAACCCTGGGCTGGACACGTCCTCGATGGAGATCGTCACGCTCATCAAGCGGTGCACGTCGTTGCTGGACCGGGCGGTCGAGCCGCTCGTCGAGGGGGCGCCGCTGACGTTGCAGGAGCTGGATTTCCTGGTACCGCTGCGTTACGAGGAGGAGCCGGTGATCGCGCGTCGGCTCGCCGAGGACCTGGGGCTGACCCAGGCGGCGGTGAGCAAGGCGCTGGCGAAGCTGGAGCGGCGGGGGCTGATCGAGCGTACGCCCAATCCGGCCGACCGGCGCGCGTCGCTGGTGACCATCACCGAGGAGGGCAAGCGCCTGATGGACTCCCTGTTCCCCCGGCGCCTGGCGGTGGAGGCCGAGATGTTCCAGGCGCTGGGTGGCGCCCGCGCCGAGGTGCTCGAGGCGCTGGAGCGTCTCGCCGAGGTGATGGGCGACCACGTCGAGAAGACGGCCGGCGACCGCCGGCCCTGACGGGTCGCCCGCGCCACGCGGTGCGGGGCGGCCTGCCGGCTGCACACGCGGCCGGCAGGCCGCGGATGTTCAGCTGAAGAGCGCCTCGGTGTTGGTGCGCAGGGCCTTGGCGAAGCCGTCCTCGCCGAGGGCGGTGGTGGCCGCTTCGAGGCGTTCGGCCCAGGTGAGGACTTCCGGCAGCGGGGTGAAAGGCCAGTCGCTGCCGTAGTGGAGACGGGCCGGGTCGGCGACGTTCAGCAGGGCCGGCAGCATCTCGGGCAGGGGCATGCCCGCCAGGTCGAAGTGGAGCGCGCGCAGGGCGTTGCGCATCGGCTGCTGGTGTTCCTTGCCGGCCGTGCGCGCGCCGATGACGTCGACGCGCGAGGCGACGGCGGGCAGGACGGCACCGGCGTGCGGGACGATCACGCGGAGGCCGGGGTGCCGTTCCAGCACACCGGAGAGCACCATGTCGGTCACGGTCCGCGTGGTGTCGAAGAGGAACTCCAGCATGGGGCGCGGATACGGCAGGGCCGGGGCGTGCCCGGTGCAGGGGGCGGCGGGGCTGGTGGGGTGCAGGAACAGCACGGCGTCGCGGCGGCCGAGTTCGGCGTAGACCGGCTCCAGTTGCTCGTTGCCCAGGTAGAGGCCGTCGAAGTTGGTCTCGAAGACCACGCCGTCGGCGCCGAGCTCGTCGAAGGCGTACGTGATCTCCGTCAGGGCTCCGTCGATGTCGGGCAGCGGAGTTGAGGCGAAGAAGGCGAACCGGCCCGGGTGGGCTCGCGCGAGCCGCGCGGCCTCCTCGTTGACCCGCCGGGCCAGATCACGGGCCGCGGCCGCGTCGCCGAAGTGGACTCCGGGGGAGGAGATCGACAGATACGCCTTGGCGATCCCGGCCTCGTCGAGCATCCGGAGGGCGGAGGTCTCGCCCCAGTCGGGGATGCCCCAGATGCCGTCGGGACGGGAGTGCCCGTTGTCGATCAGCGCCTGGCGGTAGAAGTCGGGCAGGAAGTGGTGATGGACGTCGATCTTCGTCACGTGGTCACGCTCCTTCGCCCTCGAGGACGACCCGGCCGCTTCGGATCACCTGGTGGACACGGCCGATGGCGGTGATGTCGTGGGCCGGGTTGCCGGAGACGATCAGCAGGTCGGCAAGCTTGCCCGGCTCGACAGTGCCCAGGCGGTCGGCGATACCAAGCAGCTCCGCATTGGACCTCGTCGCCATGGACAGGGCCGCGAGGGCCGGGATGCCCTGGTCGTGGACCATCATCACCAGCTCGTCGCGCAGCTTCCAGCCGTGCAGCCCCGGGGAGTGCGCGTCCGAGCCGACCCCGAGCCGTACGCCCGCCTCGTAGGCGCGGTGGACCAGGTGGTTGCCGTAGCGCAGGGTGCGGGCGTCCCCGTCGGCGGTCGCCTCGAACTGGTGCGCCACCATGGTGGGTACGAGGTAGGTGCCGCGGTCGGCCATGAGGGCGAACAGATCCTCGGCGGCGGCCTCGTCCTGCGGTTCCTCCGCGCGCAGCACCAGGTGCTCGATGTCGTCGACACCCCGCTCGACCGCCGTCCTGGCGTCCTCGACGGTCTCGGTGTGGGCAGCCACCCGCAGCCCGCGGGCGTGGGCGGCGTCGGCGATGGCCTCGGTGAGGTGCCAGGGCATCTTCAGTTCGGGGCGGGCCGGGCCGAAGATCGCGTTGTTCGAAATAATGATCTTGACGAGGTCGACGCCCGCGGCGGCGAGCTCGTCGACCATGCGCTCCGCCTCTTCGGCCGTCTTCGGCATGCGGGCGCCTTCCCGTACGGCTGCCGGCTCGCTGCCCCAGACGGTGGCGTTGGGGTGCCCACCCTCGACCTGGAAGCTCGGCCCGCTGGTCACGACCCGGGCCCCGGCCAGGGTGCCGTTCTCGATGCCGTCCCGCACGGCGATGCTGTCGTGGAGGAAGTCGCCCAGGCTGCGCTGGGTGGTGACCCCGTACCGCAAGGCCCCTTCCCGAGCGGCGGCGTAGTCGTCGGTGGCGGCCCGGCCACCGAACGGCGGCGTGCTCCGAAAGCCCAGTCCGCCCAGGTGCACATGGGCGTCGATCAGCCCCGGAAGGACCGCCTTGCCCGCCAGGTCGACCACCGTCGCGTGGGGAGGGACCGCTACGCCGGTGCCGACGGCGGCGATCCGGCCGCCGGAGACGATGACGGTCGCGCCGTCGATCACAGGCCCGCCGGTGCCGTCGATCAGCAGAGCGTTCGTGAGCACGAGGCTCGGTTCGGGATGGTTCATGCACTCGAGTCTTCTGCCGCACCAGACATAAAGGAAATCAATGATCCATATAGATGTATCAGCCTGGTCGATAGTCTTGGGTGCTGATCTCAACCTGCGAGGGCAACCGCTACCGCCTCACCCCCTCGGACAGCAACTGCAGGAACAGGCCGGCAGCGTCCTGCAGCTCGGTCGTGCTGCTGCGCGTCCGCCGGCTGCACGGCAGTCCGGTCCGCCCGCCGTTGGTCTTCCACGGCAGCGCGTTCCATCGGCTGCGGGAGACCGGTCACCCCGCGCCTAGCTCGGCCGCCACCTGCCCGAGCAGTTCGCGCAGCCAACTGTGGCCCGCGTCAACGGTGTTGATCGGATGCCACCAGAAGGCGAGGACAAGTTCGGGCATCGGGTAGGGCACCGGAATCGCTCGCAGCCCCAGATGCTCCGGCAGGCTCTCGGCGAGCCGCCGCTGCACGACGCCGACGCGCCTGCTCCCGGTGACGAAGTACGGCACCATGCGAAAGCTGTCCACGACCGTGATGTGCCGCATGGTCACCCCGGCGGCCTCCAGCTGCCCGGTGCCGGGCGTGGGGTGGGCCGGATCGCCGTACGCGACGACCCAGCGCAGCTCGGACAGATCCTCCCTGGACAGGGCACCTCCGGCCAGGTCGTTCGCCCCGTCCAGGAGGAGCACCCACTCGTCGCGCAGGAGTTCCTTGTGCGGCAGGTGTTTGTGCGGGTTTCCGTACGGCAGGATCATGCCGTCCACCGAGCGGAGCGCGATGTCGCCGTCGGAGTCGTGGTCAGGGCTGGTGTACAGCCGGAACGTCAGGCGCGCGTCGGGGGCGTCCTCCTCGAATCGTTCGAGGAGGCGCGGGCCGAGGACGCCGAGAGCGTAGTCGGAGATTCCGATGACGAATTCCCTCTCGGTGCGGCCCGGGTCGAAGCGCGACTTGATGGCGAAGAGCCGGTCGTTCATCTCCAGGACACCGGCGGCCCGGTCACGCAGGAACGTGCCGAGCGGCGTCAGCTCGTAGCGGTTTCCCACGCGGGTGAGCAGCTCGTCGTCGAAGTGGCGGCGCAGACGGGCCAGCATCGCACTGGCGGCGGGCTGGCCCACGCCGATGCGCTGAGCGGCACGGGTGACATGGCGCTCCTCAAGGAGGGCGTGGAGGGCGACAACCAGGTTCAAGTCGGGGCGGTTCACCACCTCAGGGTATCGCTCCACATGATGATTCCATAGGAATCATTGATTTCACAGATCACCTCATGGGCGGCACGCTGAAACAGACCCCCTGCCTGGCCTGCCCGTGAACCGAAAGTTGTGAAGCCCATGGCCCAGAATCCCGCTCGGGAAGCGCGCTCTGCGCACCGGCGCGGTACGGCTCCCGCGGACGCCGCACGGCAGCCGTCCGTCCGGATCACGATGATCGGCGTGATGCTCGCGCTGCTCCTGGCGATGATCGAGAACACGGTCGTCGGCACTGCGATGCCGACTATCGTCGGCCAGATCGGCGGCATGTCCCACCTGTCATGGGTGGTGACCGCCTACACGCTCGCCACCGCCGTCACGACACCGGTGTGGGGCAAGCTCGGCGACACACTCGGCCGCCGGCAGATCTTCCTCGTCTCGATCGCGGTGTTCCTGGCGGGCTCGGCACTCTCCGGCACGGCGCACTCCATGGCCGTCCTGATCGCCTACCGGATCGTCCAGGGCGTTGGCGCGGGCGGCCTGGCCGTCACCGCGTTCGCCGTCATCGGTGATCTCGTACCGCCGAGGGAGCGCGGCACGTACCAGAGCATGACGGCCGCAGTCGTCGCGATCGGCACCATCGGCGGTCCGCTGCTCGGCGGTTTCGTCACCGACAGCCTCGGCTGGCGGTGGGTCTTCTACATCAACGTGCCCATAGGCATCGTCGCCTTCGTCTGGTGCGCGCTGTGCCTGAAGCTGCCGCGCAAGCGACCCGAGCGGGTGCGCATCGACTATCAGGGCGCGTTGCTGCTCGGCGTGGCGATCACGGCGATCACCCTGGTGACGACGTGGGGCGGCGAGGAGTACGCCTGGGGCTCCGTGCAGATCGTCGGCCTCGCCGTCTCCGGTGTCGCGGCGCTCGGCGCCTTCCTGTGGTGGGAGACGCGGGCGAGCGATCCCGTCCTGCCGCTGCGGCTGTTCCGGGTGCGCAACGTGACGACTTCGGCGGTACTGTCCGTGGTGCTCGGCGCGATGATGTTCGGCGCTAGCACCTACCTCCCGCTCTTCCAGCAGACCGTGCTCGGCGTGTCCGCCTCCAACTCGGGCTTTCTGCTGCTGCCCATGATGGGCACGCTGATGGTGGTGTCGACCATCGCCGGGCGTCGGATCACCAGGACCGGGACATACCGATCGCGCGCGCTCGTCGGATGCGGCCTGATGGCGGTGGCCACGTACGGCCTGTCCACCATGGGGACGGACACCACTCAGCTGACCTGCAGTCTGTACATGGCGCTGCTCGGCTGTGGCATGGGATTCCTCATGCAGATGCCCCTGCTGGTCGCGCAGAACAGTGTGGGGCGCGAGGACCTGGGCGTGTCCTCCGCGGCCGTGACCATGTTCCGGACCATCGGGGGATCCCTCGGCGTCGCGGTCTTCGGTGCACTGCTGAACAGGGCCATCACGAACGGCATGCACGGTGCGGCGACGGGCCAGCTCAGCACGTCGGACCTGGCAGGGCTCACCGACAGCCTGCGCGTCCGCTATCTGGAGTCGATCGCTTCCGGCATCGACACCATCTACATGTGTGCCACCGCCATCGCCCTCCTCGGGCTCGCGGCGATGTGGTGGACGCGCGAGGAACAACTGCGTGGTGCCGGTGAGTGAGCACCCTGCGACGTCCTTCAGGAGGTCAGGACGCCGGCCCCCTCAGCCGCCCGCTGAGGCCCGGCGACACCGTCACGGCCTCTGTCGAGGGACTCGGCACGCTCACCAGCCACATCGTGGCCTCGCCCGCACCGGCCCAGTTGCGCGAAGGCACCGTCCGACCGGGCTCGTTCCCTTCCTGCCAAGGAGTCAGTCCCCAGGCGGACACTCCTGTCCCCTGCCCCCAACTCCCTGGCGGTGACCTGAAATGGACACTCTCACCTCGTTCGTCGACGGCCTGGACGGCTGGGTGCCTTACGCCGTGTTCGCGTGCGTCGGCGCCGCCGCGTTCATCTTTCCCATCGGCCTGGTGCTGCCCGCTGAACTGTTCCTCGCGGTGGCGGGGATTCTCGCCGCCAACGGGCAGCTCTCCGCTCCGCTGGTCTTCGTGGTCGTCTGCGCGGCCGCAGCACTCTCGCTGTCCCTGTCCTACCGGAGCGGGCAGCCCGTGCACCGCCGGATCCAGCGCAGGCCGCCGCATTCGAAGCTCCGGGCGGGCGCGGAGAAGGGCGAGGCCCTGATGCGGCGGCGCGGCGCGCTCGCCATGGTCGCCGTCTGCTGGGTGGCCCTGTTGCGCCCGATCGTGCCGTTGCTGATGGGATCGGCCCGCTACTCCTTCCCCCGCTTCCTCGCCGCGGGGCTGCTGGGCACGGCCCTGTGGGCGGCGGCCCTGATCGGCGGTGGCTACGCCCTCGGTCCGGCCATCACTCAGTACACGGGGATCGCGATGGCCGTCGTGATCGTCGTCCCCGTCGGCAACGTCCTCATCAAGCGGCTGAAGGCGAAGCGTCGTGCCCAGGACGGCACCGCGCCCTCCCTCTGAACCCTCTGACCCACCCATCCCCCTCATCACAAGGAAACCCCTGCAATGACCGACACTCTCGCCCTGACCGGCGCGCTCCTCATCGACGGCACGGGCCGTGCCATCCAGAACGCCACGGTGCTCGTGGCCGGTGACCGCATCGCGGCCGTTGGCCCCGAGGTCACCGTGCCCGACGGCGCGGACGTGGTCGACCTGACCGGCAAGACGCTCATGCCCGGTCTGATTGACGCCCATGTGCACCTCGGCGGACTCGGGTTCGGCGTCCGGCCGTCCTTCGGCGGGCGCAAGGCCACCGACGACTACGCCCGGCCCCGCCTCGATGCCCTGCGTCATGGCGTCACCACCCAGCGCAGCCTGGGCGACTTCCTCACCGACACCCTCGCCGTACGCGACGACATCGAGAAGGGCACCCTGCCCGGAGCCCGGATCGTGACCAGCGGTCCCAGCTTCCAGGTCGAGGGCGGGCACCCCAACGGAACGGTCTGGGGCAACGACCCGGTCGCTCTCGCCGAGGGCGCTCGGCTGCCCGGGACACCGGCCGATGCGGCCCGCATGGTCGCCGAACTCGCGGACGCCGGCGTCGACCTGATCAAGATCATCATCTCGGACAACGCGTTCATGCGTCTGCCGCAGCCCGAGCTGAAGATGGACTGGGCCGTCACCGAGGCCATCGTGAAGGCGGCGCACGAGCACGGGTTGCGCGTCGCCGCCCATGCGGAGAACGTCGTCGACGCGCTCAAGGCCGTGTTGGCCGGGGTCGACGACATCGAGCACCTGGTGATGCGCGAACCCGACCTCTCCGACTCCGAGACCTTCGAGAAGCTCTTCTCGCTGATGGCCGCGAACGGGACGTACCTCGTGCCCACGATGACCGCCCACCAGCGTGCCGGCGCGGACGTCGACCCGACCACGCTCACCTACGGCAACAAGCTGGTGAAGCAGGCGTTCGACGCGGGTGTGCGGCTGGGAGTCGGTTCCGACGCCCATTCCCCGGGACTGCACGGCTGGAAGCTGTACCACGAGCTGGTCATGCTCGTGCACGACCAGGGCATCCCCGCTCTGGCCGCGCTCACCGCGGCGACGGGCGGCAACGCCGAACTGCTCGGCATCGCCGATCGCGTGGGCACCGTCACGCCCGGAAAGCTCGCCGATCTAGTGGTCGTGGACGGCAATCCGCTCGATGGCATCACCGCCATCGGCAAGGTCGACCGCGTCTGGCGGGACGGCCGCCTCGTCACGGACCCGACGGACTGACCTCTCGCCCTCCTCCCTCCCTCTTCGCCAAGGAGCATCACCATGATGGAACCGCCCCCGGCCGCGACCCATTACCCCGTCGTCCAGGACTTCGACGGCGAGAAGATCGAGGTCGTCTACCGCGACGCACACCGGCCGCCGGACATGGGCGAGGGCGACGACGACCCCTTCGTCCGCAACGGCTACCTCGGCTACTGCCCGCCCTTCAATCCCCGTACGTACGAGGCCGCCCCGGGCATCCTCTGCGAACAGGACGTGGCCGTCACTCTGCGCGACGGCACCGTGATCTACACGGACATCTACCGGCCCGACACCGACAAGCCGGTCCCGGTCATCGTCTCCTGGAGCTACTTCGGCAAGCGTCCCGGCGACGGCATGACCGAGTGGAAGACCCAGGGCGTACCGACCGACACGGTCTCCCTGATGGCCAAGTTCGAGTCCCCCGACCCCGGCTACTGGTGCCACCAGGGGTATGCCATCGCCAACGCGGACCCGCGCGGCGTCGGCCACTCCGAGGGAGACATCAACTTCCACGGTTCCCAGGACGCTCGCGACGGTTACGACTTCGTGGAGTGGCTGGCCGAGCAGGAATGGTGCAACGGCAAGGTCGGCATGAACGGCAACTCCGGGGTCGCCGTCACCCAGTGGGCGATCGCCGCCCAGCGCCCTCCGCACCTGGCGGCCATCGCGCCATGGGAGGGCACCTCCGACATCTTCACCGAGTCGCTGTACGAAGGCGGTGTGCCGGGCTCCGATCTCCAGTCGATGCTGACGAGCCTGCTCACCGGCCCAGGCAAGGTCGAGGACATGGGCGTGATGGCGCGCCGCTACCCGTTCATGAACAACTACTGGCGGGACAAGGCCCCGGACCTCTCGAAGATCGAGATCCCCTGTTACATCACCGCGGGCTGGAGCCACTTCCATCTACGCGGCGCCTTCGAGGGCTTCCGGCACGTGTCCACGGACCAGAAGTGGATCCGCGCACACCGCGAGTTCGAGTGGTCCGACATGTACTCGCCCGAGAATCTGGAGGACCTCAAGCGGTTCTTCGACCGCTACCTCAAGGGCATTCACAACGGCTGGGAGCTCACACCCAAGGTCCGTATCGACGTCATGGACGCCTACGACTGCGACCACCAGCCCCGCCGCGCGGAGGACACCTTCCCCCTTGCCCGCACCCGCTACGAGAAGCTCTACCTCGACGCCTCCGACGGCAGCCTGTCCATCGAGCCCGCCCCGTCTCCCGCGTCCACCTCGTACGACGCGGCGGAGGGGATCGCCACCTTCGACATCACCTTCCCGAAGCAGACCGAGCTCACCGGCTACATGGTGCTGCGCCTGTACGTCGAGGCCGACGGTCACGACGAGGCTGACCTCTTCGTCAACATCCAGAAGCTGAGCACCAGCGGGGAGTGGCTGCCGACGAGCGTGGTCGGCAAACCGCACCCGGGGGCCTGGGGCAAGCTGCGCGTCTCGCGGCGCGCACTCGACGAGGAGAAGTCCACGCCGTACCACCCGGTGCTGACCCAGGAGCGTGAGGAGAAGCTGAAGCCCGGCGAGATCGTGCCCGTCGACATCCCGATCTGGCCGACCAGCCGCATCTGGCACGCCGGACAGCGGCTGCGGGTGCAGATCGCGGGCCACTACATCCGCGAGGGCTGGTTCGAGCCGCTCGCCTGGAACGCGGACAACAAGGGCCGGCACGTGCTTCACACCGGCGGCGACCACCAGGCCTACCTGACGGTCCCGGTCATTCCCCCGAAGTACGCCGACGGCGACCACATCCACCGCTGACCACCGCGCAGAAGAAGAACGCAGAAGAAAGACGACGCATCATGAACCGCATCGATGTGCACTGCCACTACCTCCCGGACTTCTACCGACAAGCCCTGATCGCGGGCGGTCACTCGGAACCCGACGGTGTCCCGTTCATCCCCGAGTGGAGCGAGCAGGCCGCCCTCAAGGCGATGGACGAGACCGGTGTCGCCAAGCAGTACCTCTCCATATCCTCCCCCGGCGTCCATTTCGGCGACGCGGCGGCCGCCCGCGCTCTCGCCCGCCAGGTCAACGAGGAGGGCGCCAGGCTCGCCCGCGCCCACCCCGACCGCTTCGGCTTCTTCGCCTCCACGCCGTTGCCCGATGTTCAGGGCGCGCTGGAGGAGATCCGTTACGCGTACGACGAACTGGGCGCCGCAGGCATAGTATTCACCACCAATTTCCACGGGACGTACCTAGGCGACGAGCTCCTCGAGCCGGTCTACGCCGAGCTGGACCGACGCCGCGCCGTCCTGTTCCTGCACCCCACGAGCCCCGCCACCAACTGCGGCGCGGACGGCGGCTATCCGCTGCCCTACCCGCGGTCGCTGATGGAATTCCTCTTCGACACCACCCGCTCGGTGACGCACATGGTGGTCTCCGGTGTCCTGGAACGCTACCCGCACATCCGGGTGATCGTGGCCCACGCCGGGGCCGCCCTGCCCGTCATGGCCTCCCGCCTCGACCTCCTCCACCGGCAAACCGCACGTGATCCACGACGCGCTGCGCCAACTCCACTTCGACCTGGCCGGCATGCCGACACCCGATGCGCTGCCCGCGCTGCTGCGGGTCGCGGACCCGACGCGCATCCACTACGGCAGCGACTACCCGTTCACGCCTCTGCCGGAGATCCAGGCCACCGCGTCGGCCCTGGACACGTCACCGGAGCTCGAAGGCGATCTGCTCGACCGGATGAAGTTCAAGAACGCGCAGGAACTGTTCGGCTGATCCGGACTCCCTGGGGCTGCCGGGCGATGCCCT
Organism: Streptomyces sp. URMC 127; assembly: GCF_051386535.1. Taxonomy (NCBI): domain Bacteria; kingdom Bacillati; phylum Actinomycetota; class Actinomycetes; order Kitasatosporales; family Streptomycetaceae; genus Streptomyces; species Streptomyces sp. URMC 127. Next base: position 42,741 of record NZ_JBPQTW010000002.1, on the reverse strand, counting down.
CGCCCGGCACCCCGCGCTCGAAGTCGCCGGCACGGCCGCCGATGCCCCTGGGGGCTGTCCGGTGAGCCATGGATGACCCACCGGACGCGCCGTAAGGCGGGTCGGGGTCGGTGTCAGCCCTTGGGCATGAAGGGGGCAGCGTAGCGGTCGCCGAAGGCGCCGTTCGGCAGGATCTCCTTGATCCGGGCGAGGTCGTGGCCGGTGAGCGTGACGCCGGTGGCGCCGATGTTCTCTGCCAGGCGCTCGGGGCTGCGGGTGCCGGGGATGGGGACGATGCCGTCGCCCTGCGCGAGCAGCCAGGCGAGGGCGAGCTGGGCGGTGGTGATGCCCTTGGACGAGGCCAGCTCGGTGAGGGCGGCCACGGCTTGGGCGTTGGTGTCGAAGTTCTCGCCCTGCCAGCGCGGGTCGAGGCGGCGCCAGTCGTCCGCGGTGTACTGGTCGGCCGGCTTCATCGCTCCGGTGAGGAAGCCGCGTCCCAGCGGGGCATAGGGCACGAACCCGATCCCGAGCTCGCGCACGACCGGCAGGACGGTGTCCTCGACGTGCCGCTCGAAGACGGAGTACTCGGTCTGCAGGACCGAGACCGGCTGCACGGCGTGGGCACGGCGGATGGTCTCGGGGCCGGCCTCGGACAGACCCAAGTAGCGGACCTTGCCCGCCTCGATCAGCTCCTTGACCGTCCCGGCGACCTCCTCGATCGGCACGTCCGGGTCGACGCGGTGCTGGTAGAGGACGTCGATGTGATCGGTGCCGAGGTAGCGCAGGCTGTTGTCGGCGACCTTGCGGATGTTGTCGGGCCGGCTGTTGAGGCCGCCCGGGTTGGCGAGGTCGTAGCCGAACTTGGTGGCCAGCACCACCTCGTCGCGGAAGCCCTTGACGGCCTCACCGAGCAGCCGCTCGTTCGATCCGGTGCCGCCGCCGTAGACCTCGGCGGTGTCGAACAGGGTCACCCCCAGGTCGAACGCGCGGCGGATGGTGGTGATGTTCTCGTCGCGGTTGCTGGGGCCGTAGAACATCGTCATCCCCATCGTGCCCAGCCCCAGGGCGGAGGTGGTCAGGCCCTGCCGGCCGAGGACGCGCTTGTGCATGGTCATCTGTGGTGCCTTTCGGATGTCTTCGTCGATGGACGTGATGGTGTCGGGCGGTGGTCAGTGGGAGGGGTAGTGGACCTGGGTGAGCTGCTCGGAGACCGACCACAGGCGTCGGGCGACGTCCGGGTCCTGGGCGGCCTTGTCGGGCTGGACGACGGTGGGGTGGCCCCGGTACTCGCCGAAGCCGTCCGGGCCGATGAACTGGCCGCCCTTCACCCCGGGTGCGGTGGCCGCGTAGAGCTGGTTCCAGGCGCCCTTCTCGACGGGCTGGGCCATCAGCGGATTGGCGATCTTGGAGAAGAAGAACCGCAGGAAGCCGGTCGGGCCGCTGGACTGCAGGTTGGTGCTGGAGTAGCCCGGATGGGCCAGGACGCTGGTCACCGTCGATCCGGCTGCGCGCAGCCGCCGGTCGAGTTCCAGGCCGAACAGGGTGTTGGCGAGCTTGGACTGGGAGTAGTAGGCGCGCGGGGCGTAGGCGCGTTCGCCGTGCAGGTCGTCGAAGAAGACGGTGCCGCCGCGGTGCTCGACGGAGCTGACCGTCACCACGCGGGCTTCGCGGCCCTGGGCGGCGGACTTCTCCAGCCGGCCCAGCAACAAGCCGGTGAGCGCGAAGTGGCCGAGGTGGTTGGTGGCGAACTGCAGCTCGTAGCCCTGCCGCGTGAGCCGGTGCGGGGGCCACATGACGCCCGCGTTGTTCACCAGGACGTCCACCGGCAGGCCGTCGTCGAGGATCTTCTGTGCGAAGGCGGCCACCGAGTCCAGGTCGGACAGGTCCAGCAGCCGCAGCTCGACGCTCGCTGCCGGCTGCTCGGCCAGGAGCCGCTCCACGGCGGCGGTGCCGCGGCTGCGGTCCCGGGCGGTCATCACGACGTGGGCGCCGTGGCGGGCCAGCTCGCGGGCCGTCTGGAAACCCAGGCCGCTGTTGGCCCCGGTCACGACAGCCGTGCGGCCCTTCTGGTCGGGGATGCGGGCGTTGGTCCACTTGGCCATGGGATGAAGCTCCTCAACAGTGCTCGACGGCTGCAAAGCACCGTCTACGTGCGAAAACACCGGCCCGGGGGGTCTCCCAGCGGCTGTCTCCCAGCCTGCTGCAGGCACGAAGAGGTATCCACGGTGCGTTTATCGTCGGTCCGGCAGTACGTGGATAACCGGAGGCGGACATACCAAGCTGGTCATGCCAGCGACTGCGAGCCGGCCCCGCCCCGACCACCCGCAGCGTCCGCCGTACCGCCAGGGAGCACCGATCATGACCGACCGCAGAGAGCTGGGCCGCTTCCTGCGCGCCCGCCGCGAGGCCCTGCGCCCCGCCGACGTCAGCCTCGTCCCCGGCGGACGGCGCCGCACCCCCGGCCTGCGCCGCGAAGAAGTGGCCATGCTGGCGAACATCTCCACCGACTACTACGAACGCCTCGAACAGGCACGTGGAGTCAACCCCTCCGAAGCCCTGATCGGCTCCCTCGCCCGCGCCCTGCGACTGTCCACCGACGAACGCGACCACCTCTACGCCGTCGCCGGCTACCAGCCCCCACAACACCGCTCCGCCGACGGCTACGCCGACCCCGGGCTGATGCACATCGTCGACGCCATCACCGACACCCCCGCACAGATCGTCGACGAGCTCGGAACGGTGATCGTGCAGAACGCCGCGGCCGTCGCCCTGCTGGGACCGCTGGCCAACCGCCCGGGCCGGGAGGGCAACGGCGCCTGGCTCTGGTTCACCCACCCCGAGGGCCGCCGGCTCTACCCGCAGGAGGACCACGCATCACTCGGCCGCGTCATCGTCGCCGACCTGCGCGCGGCCGTCTTCCGCCACGGCCCCCACCCGGCAGGCGAGCAACTCGTCGACGACCTGCTCGAGCGCAGCGAGGAGTTCTCCGCCCTCTGGGAACTGGGCGAGGTCGCCACCGTCCGCTCCACCCGCAAGACCCTCCTCCACCCGCACGTCGGTCACCTCGACCTGCAATGCGACGTCGTCCTGAGCCCCAGCACCGGCAACCGCCTCTTCCTCTACCGGCCCCAGCCCGGCACCGACGCCGCCGAACGCCTGGAATTCCTCCGCGTCCTCGGCAACCAGACCTTCACCACCTGACACCACCCGCCCCTCCCAGCCCGCCCAGGCCCCGGACATGCGCCAGCGGGGCCCGAAATGCGCCCGGGCCAGTGGTTCGGACTCTTCACACCGTCGAGCGGGAACGCCGGACAGCTTCGGGCCGTCACCGACCCGCCCTTGATCACCCGAGCAGGAGGATCCCGTGTCACAACCGCTGCCGCAGGAGCCCGACCACCGGCACGAGAGCGCAGAAGGTGACGCGCGCATCATGCGTGGCATCGCTCGGCGGATGACCCCGCCGGTCGGAGCAGGCTTCACCAGTCACCTGCTCTACACCCTGGGCCTGATGCGGATCGTCGGCGAGGTCGAGGGGGCAGCCGCCGTCGACCGCGCCGGCACCGGAAAGATCCACCACAGCGGACAAGCCCGCGCCGACGACACGATCGCCTACTTCCAGCACTGGGTCCGGCACGGTGCGGCAAGCTCGCAGGCCGCCGCCTCGATCGACCGGGTCCAACGCATGCACGACCACTACGCCCGCAGCTACCCCTTCTCCCACGAGACGTATGTTCACGGCATCGCACTGTTCACTCTTCTGTCCGACGAGATCCTCACCCTCGCCGGTATCGACGCCTTTACCGACAGGGAGAAAGCCGTCCAGGTCCAGCACTGGCGCGCCGTCGGCGCCCGCATGAACATCCGCGACCTGCCTACCACCTGGACCGGCATGCAGCAGGCCCTCCGCGACTACGAACAATCCCCCCAGTGGTACCGCCCAACCGCCGCCGGACGGCGCAGCGCCGAAGCCCTCATCCACCAGTTCAACCACCGCTCGTTCCCCCGCCCCCTGCACCGGCTCGGCCGCGCCGTCCTGCTCTCCCTCCACCACGACCACGTCCTCGCCGCCATCGGGCAGGACCCACCGCCCGCCTACCTGGTCCGCCTGACCCGCCGTGCGCTCCGCATCGCGTACGCAGCGCAGATACGGCTGGCAACCCGTTGACGAAGGTCATGCAGCATCCTGGTGTCCGCGCTCTGATCCTTGTCGGTCTCTAGGCGCGATGGCCGGCCTCCACGGCGAGGTGGTGGGCGTACCTCTTGAGCAGCTCCCGTAGCGCGCGGTAGAAGCCGTGGAGTCGCTGAGTGGGCGTGGGGCAGGTGAGAGGAAGCCACATGTGGCGTGTGGTGCGGCATCCGGAGGTGAGGCCGGGAAGGGCGGGGGCGAGGCTTCGTTCGCTGCCGGTGATCCGGGTCCACACGAATTCGGAGGCGACCTGGTGAAGGTGGCGGACCGCCTTCGGACGTCCGTACTGACCGGTGATGATCGCCTGCTGCCAGATGGTGTCCCAGTCCGCGTCCGGCAGTGTCCATGATGCGAGGTGCTGGCGGCGACGGTGGTAGTCGCTGGTGTGGCCGAGTAGGTGGAGGGTGCCTGCCAGCTGCGTGGTCTGCTCGTCATAGAAAAAGGGGTTGGTCGGCAGGCGCAGGTGGTGGGGGTCGGTGTACCAGGTGTCGGGGATGCCGAGGTAGCGGGCGGCGTCTTCCAAGGTCATGCCGGAGGCCATCTGGATGAGGCGGACGGCGGCTGCCCGGTGGTGCAGGGCCCTTAGCAGCGGTGCGAGAGGGACTCCTGGTCGAAGGTGGGGCAGCCAGTGCTCTGGGAGCCATTGCGGGATGTGCTGGATGCGGTAGTGGAGCTTGTGAAGGTTCACCGCGGGTCCGCGCAGGCCGGCCAGGGCATGCTTCCTCAGCGCGCCAGTGATCTCCCGGTTCAGGGCTGGCGCGCCGTAGTGGGCCAGGTGGTGCCAGCTCCGGCCCCACCGCCCGCTGTCCATGGTCGGGGCGCTGCGCAGCATCATGTGCAGTGCGTGGCGGAGCTCGGTCTGGTTCAGGGCGAGGATCTGGTCGGCTGCATGCAGGAGGGTGGCGGTGGCCAGGGCGGAGCGGGGTGGGTGGTCCCAGGTGGTGAAGGGGACGCGTCCCCGGGCGCCCGGGGGCCGGATTGCTGCTTGGTGCCGTCGCTCGGCCAGGTCCTGGTCCACGGATTCGGGGGCGGCCGCGAGGGCGAATTCGCGGCCCAGGGGCCAGGTGGCTGCCAGGATCGAGGTCAGCACGCGCAGGCCGGTGAAGTAGCGGCGCGACTCGGCTGGGTTACCTGCCGGGCTCAGCTGGTGCCGGATCCGCTCCTGCAGTCCCGCCAGCGGGGGGCTGACTGGCGGGCGGCCGGCGCTGAGGGTGGGGGTGTCGAGGCGGGCGTCGCAGAAGCTAAGGCGGTTGGGCAGGGCGTCGTTGTGGGGGTTGCGGCACTGGGCCGGGTGGAGGCCGGGGAGCCGGATTAGGGGCATCAGCTTGCTGCCGCCGATGTGGAAGGCGTGCGCCGGCCGTGCGCAGGCGGGACACAGGTGGTGCAGGAAGGTGTCGTGCTCAGGGCAGGTGAAGATCACCGGTAGGCGCCACTCGGCTTTCCAGGGGCCGCCGTGCCGCTGCTGGATGAGCGTGCCGTTGCCGGCCAGGCAGCGCGGGCAGTAGCGGGTGTAGTGGGACAGCACCCAGGCGTCGACCGGAGCACGAGTGGCCGCGACGCCGGGCTTGGTCTTCAGGGACTCGGCGACCGGCGGGAAGCAGGAGACGTAGCTGTCCAGGGTGAGTTGGGCGGCTTCCGTGGTGGTGAGCCGGGTGGCGTGGGCGAATACGGCGAGGCGGGCATCGAGGGTCAGCAGGAGCCGGCCGGGGATATAGGCGTCACTGTCATGGATGCCGGTGCGCTGGATGAGCTGGAAGGGCGCCACGTCCAGCCGGTGGCCGAGCCGCAACAGCAGACCGGGCAACCCTTCGCCGGGCAGCGGCGTCAGGGCCCGGGGCAGCGGGTCGGGCAGCAGCACGGTGGATCAGCCGCCGGCCTGGCCGTACGGGCCCTGGTCGTCGAAGACGGTGTTCCGGCCGCGGCGACGGTCGTTGGCCGCGGGCCTGGCCGTGTGGGGGCGGGAGGAGCCCGGGATTGCGGGTACTTCGCCGGCCTGTGCATCGCGGTCGGGGTCGTCGAGGCTGAGCACGACGTCGTCCAGGAGCGTCTCGTCGAGGGTTTCGTGGCCGCTGTCCATGGCTTCCTGACAGCCGTCCTCGATGAGACGCTCAAGGAGGCCGACGACGCCGTCCGTGCGGCGCATGAGGTATTCGGGCATGCCGGCGCCGGTGAGCATGTCAGGCGGTGCTTTGAGTAGCCGCAGGTTGGCCTGCAGGCCGGCGAGGTGGTCGTGGAAGGCGGCGATCTGGGCGGGGGTGGTGTAGCGGAAGCGGTCGAGTTCGACGAGGTCGAAGCGACGCTCGGTCTGGGTGGCCTCCAGGCCGTGGACGCGGGCGTGCTGGGAGGGCGGCAGCACCCACTGCCGGGTGCCTTCATCGAAGCGGCCCTGGCGCAGGAGACCGGAGCCGAGGATGTCGACGCCGACGAGGATGAGGGTGACGTTCATGCTCATGAACGCCCGCACCAGATCGAGGGTGTCCTGGTCGTCGGCGCGGTGCATGCGCAGGCGGGTGATGTCGTCCAGGATCAGGGCCTTGGTGCCGTGGTCGTCGAGGGAATCGGCGACCTACCGGATCAGCTGTGGCAGCGTCAGGCGCTTGGTCTCCGCCCCGAAGAACCCAAGGAGCGCCTGGCAGGTGCTTTTCGGCTTCGCGGTCACCGGGGTCTGGACGTAGACGACCGGCGCGTGCAGGTCCCGCGTGCCCTCGATGGGCTGAGGGTGGAGGTGGTGGTGCATGGCCAGCCAGGCGTCCTCGAACGCTGCGGCCACCTCGCACACGGTCTCGGTCTTTCCCTGGTAGCCCCAGCCGGTGACCATCACCCCGGCCCGGGTGGAGGGCCGGGTCTTGAGCGCGTTGTTGCGAATGCGCCGGTTCACCAGGCGTGAGACCTTCAGCGACATCGGGGTCTCCTGCAACGGCAGGTTCACATGCGTTGCCGTGCGGTGCAGGTCGTACAACGACCGCTCCCTGGGGTTCAAGGCCCGCCACTGGGCCAGCGTGAGCCGGGGCGCCGCAGTGAACTGGCCCCGGCTGGTGCGCCATCGCTGCCAGCCGGCGAAGGTGTCCCGCCGCGGTGGCGGCTCGAGGAGCCCAGCAGCTAGATCCAAGTGCTCATGGCGGGGCTCGTATGTCACCCGTGCTCCTTGGCCTGCGCTGCGGGCTCTTCCTCATCGGGCGGCAGCAGGAACAGGGCCCGGCGTCGCACCGACTCACCCAGCCGGGGCGGCGGCACCGGGCCGCCGCGGTCCCGCACGGCCTCTTCACGGCGGCGGCGCCGGTCGGCATCCACGGCCTCCCGCACGCTCACAGCGTGCGCCCGCCACGGCACCACCGTCGCTTCGTCCCCGCCTACCCCGGGGGCCGGGGGTCGGTCGGCCTTGGCGGTGCGGGCCTGTTCTGCCTGCCGGGAGCGGGCGGTGCGCTCGCGCTTGGACATCCGCGTCGGCCAGCTCGCCACCGGGCTCACCTCGCCGAGGAGGTCCAGCAGGACCGGCAGCAGCTCCGCCTCGGAGCGCGGGGCCAGCTTGCAGCGGCGGACCTCCGCCAGGAGGTGCTCGGCGGTCGCCTCGGAGAAGGCGGGTACCTCGCCGACCGGTGGAAGACCGGTCCAGCGCAGGGTGTGCCAGGTGCCGGGGCCGATGTCGTCCTGGAAGAAGACGGTGCGGCGGTCGCGGCGGTCGGAGCGGATCAGCCACTTGCCCTTGTGGCGTCCGCCCCGGGCCGAGGGCTGGTGGAAGCGCGGATCGTCCAGCACCGCGTCGTGATACCACAGCCCGCCGATCTTCACCCCGCGCCGGGGATGGATCTTGACATAGTGGGGCTTGAGGAGGCTGTAGTAAAGCTCAGGCCGCGGGATCTGCAGCGCGAAGCCACCCTGGTCCAGAGCGGCGGCGAACAGCGTGTTCGGACTGTGCCTCTCGCCCGGCCCCCAGGCCGGCGCGTACTCGCCCAGCGCCCGGTTCTGCCAGACCTTCACCACCCAGGTCGCGATCAGGTGCTCCATCCCGGCCACGGACAGCACCGCATCCGCCTCCACATCAGCGCCGCGGTCGGCGACGTCGGCGCCGGTGAAGCCGAGCACGTGCTCCAGCAGCAGGCTGTTGATCGCGCAGAACACCCGCTCGACGGCGAACTTGTCGGTGGGGCGCAGCGTGCGCGCGGGCAGGATGTTGCAGCCCAGCATCCGCTCGGCCTCCACCACATGGTGGTTGCGGTAGGCACTGCCGTGGTCGGTGGTCACCGTCTCGGGGGCGAAGAAGGGCAGGGCCGCCACGCGGTGGCCGGCGAACTGGGCGACCACCGTGGCGGGGATGCCGGGGTAGGGCCATTCCATCTCCGCCCCCCAGCCCTCCCGCAGCGGCAGCGGCATCATCACGTCGCGCAGCAGCATCGCGATGTCGACCGCCGTGTCCGAGGTCGGTGTCAGCCGGAAGGCGACGATCGAGTGCGTGTACAAGTCCAGGGCCAGGGTGAGCATCACCGAGACCGGCTCGCCGAAGACCGCCTCGCGCACCTTCACCGGCAGCGGCGTGGTGTCCAGGGCCACCACCTGTCCCGGGCGGTGCACCACCACGCGCGGCGACGTCTTCGCCGCCGCGGCCGAGCGCACATACCGCTGCCGGGCACCGTCCGGGCCGAACCACTCCGGCCACACCTTCCGCAGCGTGTAGTAGCTGGGAATGTTCTCGACGGGGAACTGCGGAAATGTCTCGCGGACGTACTGGTGTATCAGCCGGTGACGGGCCCGCATGCTGATCCTCGACCGGTGCAGACACTCCTGCCGCACCGCGAAGATCGCCTCCCGGATCTCCTCCGTCACGCTCGGGTGCCCACCGCTCCGGCGGGTCCACCGGCCATCAGCACATCCCCCAGCGAGCTGTGCCGAGCCCTGAGCGGCAAGACGCCGCAGCGTCCGCACGCTCATGTGTGCCAGGCCCAGCATCGCGGCCTCGGCGCGATCAAGGATAGCCAGCTCGGCCGCCTTTGCCTGGCGCCGCTGCGTCACGGTGGTCCGCTCCGGGTCGTAGGCCGGCCGCGGCTCGCCCGGCAGCGCCCGGTCCCGGTGCCCCAGCCGGTAGCCGGTCTCCGCCTCCCGCACGTGCTCCGCCCGCAACCGAGCCCGCTGCAGCTGGACATGGGTGAGATCCTCACTGATCACCGGCTGGCAGGGGACCCGTTCCCTCAGATGTGACGCCTGCGCGGGAACACAATCCGGGTGGTGCATCAGCCACCGGAAGGAGCGGACCTCGCGCTCAACGCCATCGCAGGCCAGAATGACAGCCCCGGCCTGCGGGCGGATCTCTTCCACCGTCCACTCCAGGCCGTTGATCCTCAGTCCGACACCGGGCGCAAGATCCATCAGCGCCATCACAAGCTCGCCTCGCTGCGGCCCTCCCAGACCGGGGAGCCATCCCCCAGCGGCCGGCCCAGGTCGACGGCGAGCCGCCGGTGCCACAGCAGATGCAGGGCATGCGCGCGGGCCACGGCCGGCAGCGACGTCCCGTCCACCAGGTCACCGAACACGATCCCAGGGCACCGATCCACAGCGACCTCCAGCTGACCCTGCAAGGCCAGCGGATCCTCAAGCGGGCGACGCTGGGCGGACAGCTGGTCCAAGGTGGACTGCACGTGCGGCTGCCAGCCGCTCACGACCGTGTAGTGCCAGCCGCAGGCAGCCGCCATCTCCGCGGCGGCCGCGAACTTCAGCTCGTCTGACTCGTGCACCAGCTGGCGAGGCCGGACGTCGAACAGCCACAGCCCCCCGCTCGGCATGACGGCCAAGAAATCGGGCGTGTGGGAGCCACGGCCGCCAGCGTGCTCGAAGGACAGCAAGAACGGCTGCGGAAGCACCTCCACCACGGTGACAAAGTCCAACGCCAACAGCAGACGCTGCTCCTCCAGCGACTCGAACCCGTGATGCCGACCGGTGGACACCATGAACTGCAGGCCCGGCCGGTGCCGCTGCCCAGCCCGCCAGGAGAACCGGCGTACCGGCTCGGACGACAGCAGCGATACCCCGGCCACGTCCCGCACGGCCCAGACCACCTCGCCACCGTGGAGCCGCCATGTCACCGACCACCGCCGGGACCACGTCTCGCCGAGCAGCAGCCGGTCCCGTACCCCGCCGCCCACGGCGTACGGAACGACGAGCTCTTCCAGCGCGCACGTGTCCGAAGGAAACCGTATGCAGTCCCGCGTCTCCACACCCTCAGCACAGCAGCAGCGCATACGCAGCGTGCAGGGAAATCCGTACCTGACCGCAAGTGGTCACAGCGGGATCATTCACCCTGCGTTACTGGCCAGGTAGCAGTCAAAGTGGCCAGCTATCGCGCAACGTCACACCGAGATCGACGCACCGGAGGAACTATTCGAACAGGAGTATCATTCCGGTCGTGGCTGAAAAGTTTTCCTTCCCTCAAGATCTCCGTGACGCTCAGGTCCAGCTCCACCAGGCCCGCGCCGACCTGTCGTCCCTGCTTGCCGGCCTGCCCTGGTCGGTCGAGCCGATGACGGGCTGGACGACTGACCCCGAGCACACCCGCGGCTACCGCAGCGAGCGGTCCGACAGTCCCGGCTGGACGCAGGAGGAACAGGATGCCGTTGCCGCACTGCGTGCTCGTGTGCTCGAGCTGAGCGTCACTGTCTCCACGCACCCGTTCTGGGCGACCGTGGACCGTGGTGACGTGGTCGCCGCGCGCATGGCGCTCAAGCATGCCCATGAGGAGCCGGCCGCCGAGACCACGTAGTCGTGGACGTCAAGGCTGCCACCGCGCGCGGGCAGGAGGGGTCTGCGCCGCAGGTGTGGGGAGAGCTCGCGGACGGCCAGGCGGAGCTCGCACCTGGAGGGCGGAAAGGTGGCACCCGAACCCTGCGAGGTGGCCTTCGGGGACTCCCAGCACCAAGCCGAGCCGGTTTCCTGGGATCCCTGAAGCCCATCCTGCGTTGATGGCACGAAGAGACCGCGTATGCCCCCGGCAAGGCGGTCGGTCAAACCGGGCGCGGGCTGCTCCAGCTACCCGGCACCCCTGCTTCAGGGGGATACATGGCCACGGCACGGCCGGGAAGCGGGAGGGGCACGGTGGCAGGCAGCCGGAGCTCCCCAGCCCGGCGTACGACACCGGCGTAGCGCCGGGGCACGAGACGGTCGACCTACAGCATCTCGTTGTCCTCTAGGTACGCACATCCCTCGGTCCGTCCCGCCAGCACTTTGAGGGCGGCTGTGATGAGAACCGAAGGCTCGTGCTGGTCGTCGGCCGCCACTTGGTCCGGCGCCCACCACCGGATATCCAGGACCTCGTCTTCTTGCCGGCGGACACTGCAGAACTGGTCCGCCGGGACGTCCATGGCGAACACGAAGTGCAGCGAGTCCCGTGTGCGCTGCAGCGGCCCGAACCAAGTGCCCGGACGTGCGTGCCGGACTACCAAAAGTTGCCCGGCCTCCCCGCGAAGCCCGGTTTCCTCACGGACCTCCCTTACCGCTGCCTCCCTGAGCGTCTCTCCCTCCTCCACCCTGCCTCCAGGCAGGGTCCACAGGCCTGAGCGGGCATGGTGGACCAGGAGCACGTGTCCGTCCTGCCGCCGGATCAGCCCCCAAGCGCCCGCACCGAAACGCATCCGGTCATCCCCCTTCACCGTGCGCTCTCCTTCTGCTCGCGACACGGGCCCCGTGCGGCCCGCACAAGACAGGGCCGCCGTATTCTTTCACCCCAGCCGCCCTTCCTCGCTCGCGCTAGCGGAACCCAGCCAAAGGGGGACCTGGCCGGCCATGCCATAGCAGAGGAGTCGTCCGGGCCGGTTGAGGAAACCGGCTCGAACGCCGTGAGAGGAGCGTACGAGGTGTGCCGTCGGCCGCGACAGCCAGCCAGCAGATGGGGAGTTGACATTCCCGCGCAGTCCCCCGGATGCTTTCCGGCCACCGGGATCACGCGGTCGACGAGGTGACCGAAACCCATGACGGCGAGCGGGGTGTCGGCCTGGCCTTCGCCGTGGTCGCTCGCCGCGGGGCCGCACAGCGGGGCGCAGTGGAGCTGGGGCGACGCCGGAAGGGGTCCTTCGCGCCTCGCCGTTGTCCTGGTCTCTGCGTCCACCGATGTGTGCCACACCGTGCTGATGGACCGAGGGGTATCCCGGCCCGTCGGCGGCGGTCCGGGCGGCATCATGGGGGGGGCGGGGCCGCGCCGTCGTGCCCCGCCAGGACACGAGTCGCTATCCAGGGGGAGAGAGTCGTATGACGGGGAGCCTGCCCGGCTTCCGTGTGGTCACCGGGGACGAGTGCTCGGTCGACGATGTCCAGGACCCGGCGGAGCGTGCAGCAGCAGTGCGTCAGGTCCTGGAGGCCCTGCGGCACATCCGCGAGGTGGTGAACCCGGCGTCCGGCCGGCCGGTGTCCGTTCCCGCTCAGTGGGAGCGTCTGCAGCCCGTGCGCGCGATTTCCATCGCTCTGGAGTCGGCGGGGATTCCGGCATCCAGTGTGGATGCCGATGGCCGGCGCACCGCTACGGGGTACCGCGTGCACCAGCAGGATGCGACCACCCGTGTGGAATGGAAGGGTCCTCCCGGCAGTGGGGCTGTCTACGAGCAGCACGAGCAGCTCCAGCTCTGCGCACGCGTTGTGCAGGATCTGGGATGGCAGACCCTGGAGTACCGCGGGGCGCACCGTCACCGCTGGCTCGAAGTCGAAGCACCGCCCCCGTAAGCGCGCGGGCGCGCACTTGGTAGCCGTGGCCGTGGTCACCTTCGGCCGAGTCGTGATGTCGCGGGAAGTGGCCGAAGTGGCCCCCGGGCAAGCAGGTGAGATCTCTTCCTTGCTCCTGCCAGGTACGCGGCCTCCGTGAGTTGCCGGCGAGTGCGCAGTACGGCACGGTCTCCGTTTCCCAGTCGGGCGGGCATACGTAGGGTGGGCCGGACCTGGCTCACACGTCACAACAGCCTCCAGGAGAATCCACATGCCGCGCTTACCGCACAACGACGGCACGACCGGCCACCTCTCCAGGCGCCGCTTCGGGCGGCTCGCCGCCCTCGGGCTCGCCGCCGGTGCCGGGCCGGCCCTTCTCGCCTCGCCGGCCGCGGCCGCCGGGACCCCCGCGCAGGTCCATTACGACCGCGCCCGCAGGCTTGCCGGAAGCGACCCGGTCCTGCGCGCCCTTCTGGCAGCACTGACCCCCGGCTCCACCCTTCCTCCTCCCCCGCCCGCTCCGAAGCCCCTGAAGATCTTCGACAACCTCGCCTTCCTGAGCTCCGGCTGGGTCTCCGCCATGGCGGTGCTGACCGACGACGGGGTCGTGCTCATCGACGCGCTCACTTCCCCCGCCGAGGCCGAAAGCATCCTCGTCCCCGGGCTGCGCACGCTGGGAGCCGCCCCGGAAACGATCAAATACGTCGTCATCACCCACGGCCATAACGATCATTTCGGCGGCGCGCAGTACCTCGTCGACCGCTACGGAGCCCGCGTACTGATGACACCGGCCGACTGGGACCTCCTCAGCCGCACGCGCCCGGCCCACGCCCCTGCCCGGGATCTGGAGATCACCGACGGGCAACAGCTCACCCTCGGCGGCACGACGATCCGACTGCACTGCACCCCGGGCCACACCTCGGGCACCGTCTCGCCGATCTTCCCGGTCCAGGCGGGCCGCAAGCGCCACATGGCCATGCTGTGGGGCGGGATGTTGCCGCCCGCCACACCCACCGAGCTACGCACTTACCTGGCGTCGGTCCACTCCTTCCGAGCCCGGATGCGGCAAGCGAACGTGGACGTCGAACTGTCGAACCACCCCAACGACAACGGTCTCCAACGCGCCGAGCAGCTGCGGCAGCGGCCGGACGGGGCCAACCCCTTCGTGCTCGGACAGCCACGGGCGCAGCGGTTCATGGCGGTGATGGACTCCATGCTGCGCGGGAGGATCGCCGATGCCGAAGCGTGAGGTCCTTGACTTGGCCCCTTGGCCCCTTGGCCCCGACGATGCGTGCCCGTCGGCACGCGAAGGACATGAACGGCTCGTCCAGCACTCCGAAACCCTGACCATCGGGGGGCAGCGATCACAGCGACCACATTGATGACCCGCCGCCTGACCCGCACCGGCGCCGGGCACCTCTCGGTCACCTCCGGGCACCCCCGGACAAAGAGACCGGCCTCCGCCACCTCACTGCAGCGGAATCTGGCGCTTGCTGAGCGGATGGACAGGTAGCCGGCGTCAGTTGCGCCGTTGCCTGCGCAGTTTCCCAGCCCTTGCTTCACCTATCGAAACTCGATAGATTCCCATCGCGAATCGATGTAAGGACAGGTCATGGGAAAGCTGACAGTGGGTGCGCTGCGCGCCGTGCTCGTGGTGGTGCTCGCCGGCACCGTGTTCGTCCAGGCAGGGATGGTGTGGGCGTTGGTCAGTGGGAGCGACCCGGAGGACGGGTCGCTCCCACTGACCCCGCTGCGCGTGATCACGATCCTGGGCATGGTGTCAGCCCAGGTCGCCCTGGTCTGCGTATGGCGGCTGGTGACGATGGTGCGACGCGGAACCGTGTTCTCCCACGCCGCCTTCCGGTACGTGGACGGCGTGATCGGCGCGATCGTGGCGGCGGCCCTCCTGTGGTTCGCGGTCACGGCCCTCAATGCGCCGGGCCAGCGGGACGACCCGGGCGTCACCGTCATCATGGGCGGGGTCGGCGTGGCCATCCTGGGAGTCGCGCTCATCGTGCTCGTGCTGCGCATGCTGCTCGCCCAGGCCGTCACGCGCGATGTCGAAGCGGCGCAGATGCAGGCCGAGCTGGACGAGGTGATCTAGTGCCGATCGCCGTCGACATCGACGTGATGCTGGCCAAGCGGAAGATGTCCGTGGGTGAGCTCGCCGACCGCGTAGGGATCACGCCCGCCAACCTGGCGGTCCTCAAGAACGGCCGCGCCAAGGCAGTGCGCTTCACCACACTCGCCGCGCTCTGCGAGGTGCTCGAGTGCCAGCCGGGCGACCTGCTGCGCTGGGAGGCCGAGGACACCGCAGGCGAATGAACCATGCCTGCCGACGCGGGGTCATTGCCGATCCCGCCTGGCTATGGCCAACTCCGCGAGCGCCCGGGACCGTATTCGAGGTCCCGGCCCGCTGGAGGGCTGGGCCGAGGTGCCCGGCCCTCGCGATCCGCGCGGCGTACGGCACGCTCTGGTCGCCATCCTCGCGCTGACCGCGTGCGCGGTTCTGACCGGTGCGACTTCGCTGCCGACGCTGGGTGAATGGATCGCCGACGTCCCGCCGTCCGTCACCCTCGCCGGACAGGGGTGTGCGATTCCCGGCCGGCTCACCTGCCGCCGTTCCGGGAGGAACCGCGATTCGTTTCACATGCCCGGCGCCGTCGGGCGGACCTCGAAATCGGTCAGTCCTTCCGGGGTTTCTTCCTCGGTCTCGACTCCCCGCACCTCAGCACGGGACGGCCCCCGGTGTGCCCAGCCGACCATCTGCTCCACCTCCTCGGCGGGGCCTTCGAAGACTGCCTCCACGGTGCCGTCCGGCATGTTCCGCACCCAGCCGGCCACCCCGTGGCGCCGTGCCTCCTCTCGGCAGGTGTCCCGGTAGAACACCCCCTGGACGCGGCCGGAGACGACGACGTGCTTACGGATCACAGGGTGCCTCTCTTCCAGAGCGGGCGGCAGGGCGCGGATGCCGGGACCAACGGGACCAACAGGCAGGACCGACAGGACCGACAGGACCGACAGGACCGACGAAACCTCCCTATCACGAATGGTCGCGCGCCCGGGCCCCGCCAGGCCCCATTACCGGTAGACCGCCTCCCTTCTCCCGGGATCACCGGCCACGTTGGCCACGAACAGGCCCATGTCGAAGTCCTCTGCCTCGGCGAAGGCCGTCGGGTCGTCCTCCGGGTCGATCAGGTGGTCCGGGACGGGGTAGGCCAGGGTGGTCGTGCCCACCGTCAGCAGGCAGCGGTCCGCGGACCGTTCGTGCCGGATCTCCAGGCGGCCGTCGACGGCGACGTCCCGCTCCCCCAGCCGCAGGCGGAGGCCGCCGGCCGTGCGGTAGAGCACGACCGGGACCCCGCCGAGCTCGCCGTAGTGCCCGGCGGGCGCCTGCCCCGGGGGCGGGGAGCCGGCCCGCGTGCGCGGGCCGAGCTCGCCGCTCTCCGGATCGAATGCGGCCGCTTCGTCGAAGCGGTCGAAGGACCGCACCGTGATGCTCATTCCTGCTTCTTCCCCAGTCCGAGGTCCTGCCCGCCGGTGCGGGTCGCGCTCTCGATGATCTGTTCCCACGTCTTGCCCTTGGCGCGGAGCCAGTCGATCGTCGGCCCCAGCTTGTCACCGTACTTCTGCAGGTTGCGCTGGTAGATCTCGCTCCGCAGCGGCTCGGGGGTGAGGTCCTTGTACTTCACGCCCAGGTCGCGGCGGGCCTGGTGCAGGGTGCGCGCGATGGTCTCCGGGCCGACGCCCGCCGCCCGCATCGACGCGGCCTGCTGGGAGAGGGCCTCGACCTCGTTGATGTACGCCTGGCGCAGCGGCGGCGGACCGTCGCCGCCCTTGCCCTTGCCCGGCTTGGGCGCGACGCCCTCGGAGCCGAGGACGCTGGTCTCCTCCTGGACGACCTTGCGCTGCCAGCCGCGCAGTCCGCCGAGGCCGACGAGGGCGACCTGCGCGGCGAGTTCGTCGGCGGCCTTGCGGTAGACCTCGGAGAGCTCCTCGCAGCCCTGCTGCGAGAAGTGGTACGAGGCGCGGTAGAGGGTGTAGGCGGGGCGTACGGGAACGTACTTGTCGAAGAAGCCGCCTGCGCCGCCGTTCTTGCCGGTGAAGGCGTTGTAGAGGTCGCCGACGAACTCGAAGGGCATCTTCAGGCCCTGGAGGAAGCCGTCGCCGAAGACCTCGACGCCCTCGCCGAAGGAGTCGATGTGGTCGTTGTTAGGGTCGTCGGCCTTCAGGCCGGTGGGGTCGGTGAAGCGGGTGGGGGTGTTGTTGGCGTAGGCGTACGTCGAGACGTACGGCTCGTGGACGGTGGCGGGCGCCGGGTCCTTGGCGGTGAAGCGGCCGGTGGCTGGGTCGTAGTCGCGCGCCCTGAGGTACAGGCCGGCCGCCGGGGTGGCGGGTTCGGCGTAGCCGCCGGCGAAGGTGAAGGGGTTGGCGGGCGGGTTCCCGGCGCTGTCGGTGCGCTCGGTCTCGCCGAACGCCCCGTAGGTGTAGCTGCTCCGGGCGGCGCCCGCCGCGTCGGTGGTCTCGGTGACCGAGCCGAGCTGGTCGTGGTGGTGGAAGAGGGTGCCGTCGGGGCCAGTCCGCGCCTGGACCTGGGAGAGGGGGTTGTACTGGTACTCGGCGCTCTGTGTGCCGTCGGCGTCGTACTCGGTTCCGGCGGTGGCGAGGGGGCCGTTGACGTCCCAGGTCGTGGTGCGCAGCCGCTTGCCGGCCTTGTCGGCCGTGACCCTGTTGCCGTCGGCGTCGTAGCCGAAGGTGTAGGTGTCGGATCCTGAGGTGACGGAGGCGAGGCGCCCGGTCGCGTCGTAGCGGAGGGTGTCATCTCCGGCGCCGGTGCGGTTGCCGTCGGCGTCGTAGGTGAAGCCGCGGGTGGTGGATCCGGAGGCGGCCGAGGTGAGCTGGTCGGCGTCGTCGTAGGTGTACGAGGTGGTGGTGCCGTTGTGGTTCTGGGTCTTGCGGTTGCCGACGGAGTCGTAGGTGTAGGTGGTGGTGGCCGCGTCGGCGGCGGGGCAGGCGTCGGCCTTGACGGCGGAGGCGCAGTCGGTCAGGAGGCGGCCGGCGTTGTCGTAGGTGTAGTAGCGGTAGCTGTCGGGCTGTCCGGCCCGGGTGGTCGCGACCCGGGTGGGCCGGCCCGCCGGGTCGAGGGTCAGCTGCCGGCCGGACAGGACGGTGCTGCCCTTGGCGCTGACGACGGAGGTGAGGCGGCCTGCGTTGTCGTAGGCGCGCTTCTCGGTGTGGCCGTTGCCCGCGGGCAGGGTGGTGGTGCTGAGGTTCCCGGCGGGGTCGTAGTCGTAGGTGATGCTGCCGGCCGCGCCGGTCTGGGTCGTCCGGCGGCCGTCGGCGTCGTAGCCGTAGCCGACCTTCGACCCGGTGGCCGGAGTGGTGGCGTCCGCAGGGTCGGTGAAGCGGCCCTTGCCGTCGCCCTCCCAGGTGCGCAGCCGGGAGCCGGCCGTGGCGATGATGCCGGGGCGGTCCGAAGCGCCGGTGCGGGCGGGGGCGGGGATGCCGTACGGGGTCCAGTCGTCGGACTGCAGGATGTACGTCCCGAAGCCGCCGGTGCCGTTGCCCGGGTAGAAGCGCAGCTTGTGCGCGGCGGTGTCGACGGCGAGGAAGTCCTGCTTGCCGTCGCCGTTGAACTCGCCCGGCACGAGGTGCATGGCGCCCCAGCCCGCCCCGAGGTCGGTGCGGGCGCCGAAGCCGCCCTTGCCGTCGCCCGGGTAGAGGTAGAGATGGCCGTCGCCGGGGTTGACGGCGAGGATGTCGGGCTTGCCGTCGCCGGTGTACTCCAGGAGCGTGATGCGGTAGCTGCCCCAGCCGCTGCCGAGGTCGGTGCGGGCGCCGAAGCCGCCCTTGCCGTCGCCGGGGTAGAAGTACAGCCGGTTGGCGCCGGAGCTGACGGCCAGGAGGTCCGCCTTGCCGTCCTTGTTGAAGTCCCCGGCGGTCAGGGTCATCGGGCCCCAGCCCGCGCCGAGGTCGGCGGGCGCGGCGAAGCCGCCCTTGCCGTCGCCGTTGTAGCGCCACAGGTGGCCGGTGGCCTTGTCGACGGCCAGCAGGTCCGTCTTGCCGTCGCCGGTGAACTCGACGGTCAGGGCCTGCTGGAGGCCGGTGCCGGTGGCGGTGCCGGTGAGCGTGCTGCCGGCGGCGAACGTGCCGTCGGCGCGGCCGAGGAAGGTGCGCACTGCGCTCTTGGCGTCGGTGGCGACGACGTCGGTGGTGCCGTCGCCGTCGAGGTCGCCGGTGGTGGTGAGGGCCGCGCCGCTCCAGTCGAGGGGCTTGGGGGCCGTGTAGTCGACGGTGCGGGAGGTCAGGTGCCCGGCGGCGTCGTAGGTGTAGCCGTAGGCGCCCTTGCCGGACGCCGGGGTGACGCCGGTCAGCCGGCCGGCCGGGTCGTAGGAGTAGGCCCGGGTGCCGGTGGCGTCGGTGACGGACTTGCGGCGGCCGAGGGCGTCGTAGGAGAGGGTGGTTCCGGGTGTGTCGTCGGTGAAGGCGGTCGCGGTGGGCAGGCCGCGGGGGTCGAAGGCGACCGTGGCGGTGGTGCCGCGGGCGTTGGTGATCCGGTTGGTGTTGCCGTCGGCGTCGTAGCCGAAGGACTTCTTGCGGCCGAGCGGATCGGTGACCTCGGTGCGGCGGCCCGCGTCGTCGTAGGCGTAGGTGGTGGTGTGACCCTTGGGGTCGGTGCGGGTGGCCAGGTCGCCGGCCGTGTTGTATGTGTAGGCGGTGACGGCGCCGTCGGGCCCGGTGACCTTGGCGACGCGTCCGAGTTCGTCGTAGGCGGTGCGGGTGACCTTGCCGAGCGGGTCGGTGGCCGAGATGACGTGGCCCAGCGCGTCGTAGGCGGTGACGGTGGTCCCGCCGAGCGGGTCGCGCACCTTGGTCACGTTACCGGCGGCGTCGTAGGTGTAGGTCGTGGTGAAGTCGGCGGCGTTCGCGCCCTGGGCGTTGCCCCGCGGGTCGGTCTGCGTCGCGGTGCGCCCGTCGTCGTCGTACGTCCAGGTGGTCCTGCGGCCCAGCGGGGTGGTTTCGCTGGTGCGGTGGCCGTCGGCGTCGTAGCCGTAGGTGGTCTTCTTGCCGAGCGGGTCGGTGACGGTCTCCGCCAGGTCGGTGTCGGTGTAGGTGTAGCGGGTGACCTTCCCGAGCGCGTCCGTGACCGTGGTGATGTTGTCGGCGGCGTCGTAGGTGGTCACGGTGACCTGCTTGAGCGGGTCGGTGACCGAGACGGGCCGGCCGAGGGCGTCGTAGCCGGTGGTGGTGACGGCTCCGGTGGGACCGGTGACCGTGGTGCGGTTGCCGTTGGCGTCGTAGCCGTAGCTGGTGGTGTACGCGGCGGCGTTGGCGCCCTGGGCGTTGCCGCGGGGCGAGACCTCGGCGATCAGGCGGTTGGCCTTGTCGTAGGCGTAGGTCGTCTTGTTGCCGAGGGCGTCGGTGACGGCCGTGAGGTTGCCGTTGGCGTCGTAGGCGCGGGTGACGGCCTTGCCCGCCGGGTTGATGGTCTTGGTGAGGCGGTTCTCGCCGTCGTACTCGTAGGCGGCGGTGCGGCCGGTCGCGTCCTTGACCGAGGTGAGCCGGCCCACGCCGTCGTAGCCGTAGACGGTGGTGTGTCCCAGCGGGTCCTTGGCCGTGCGCAGCAGGCCGCGGCCGTCGTAGGTGTACGTCGTGGTGAAGTCGGCCGGGTTCGCGCCCTGGGCGTTGCCGCGGGGGTCGGTCTTCTCGGTGATCCGGCCGGCCGCGTCGTAGCGGAAGGTGGTCTTCTCGCCGAGCGGGGTCGTCACGGCGGTGCGGTTGCCCGCGGCGTCGTGGTCGTAGGTGACGGTCTTGCCGCGCGGCGTGCGCATGCTCGCGAGGGATCCGAGCGGGGAGTAGGTGTAGGTGACCGTCCCGCCCGCCGGGTCCGTGCTGGTCGCGAGCTGGTTGTCGGAGGTGTAGGTGTACTTCGACGTCTTGCCGCGGCCGTCGGTGTGGCTGGTGACGTTTCCGGCGCCGTCGTAGGTCCAGCTCTCGGTGTAGCCCGCGGACGCCGGGGCCTTGCGGGTGAGCATCCGCCCGGCGCCGTCGTAGGTCATTTCGGTGGTGTTGCCGAGCCGGTCGGTGATGGACACCGGGTGCAGCTGCCGGTCGTAGCTGTAGGAGACGGTCTTGCCGTACGGGTCGGTGCTCTCCATCAGCACGTTGCCGGAGTAGACGTCGGTCCAGACGCCGCCGCCCGGGTCGGTGACGTGGGACTCGCGCTTGTTGTCCCAGGTGAGCGTGGTGGTCTTGCCCGCGCTGTCGGTCTGGGACTTCACGCGTCCGGCGGCGTCGTAGGCGTTGGTCACCTTGGCGCCCTCGGCGTCGGTGAAGGTGGCCAGGCGCTTGGCGCCGTCGTAGGTGTAGGTGGTGGTCCTGCCGAGCTGGTCGGTGGCGGAGGTGAGCAGGCCGCCGGTGTAACCGTAGGTGACGGTGGTGTTGTCGGGCAGCGCCGCCTTCGTCAGCAGGCCGGAGCCGTCGACGGTGAACTCGACGGTGCGGCCGGCGGCGTCCTTCACGGTCGCGGGGCGTCCGGACGCGTAACCGATGGTCAGGCCGTGACCGCTCGCGTCGGTGACGGCCGTGATCTGGCCCGAGGCGTTGTAGGTGCGCCGGGTGTGGTCGATCGAGGTGAGGACGTACGAGGAACCCGACTTGGCGAGCTTCAGCACCGATCCGGCCGGGGTGGTGTACGTGCCGTTCGACAGCTTGAAGACGGCCTGGGCGCCGTCGTCCGTCTGGAGCGTGGCGCTGCCCGGGGCGAGGGTGAGCTTGCTGTCGAAGGGCGTGGACCAGCCGCGGCCGAGCAGGCCGGTGGCCGCCGAGTCGGAGCGGTAGTAGCGGTCGAGCGAGAAGGGTTTGCCGGCGCCGACGAGGGTGGCATCGGTGATCTTCTCGTAGTACATGCCGGTGGCGGTGTTGATGGGGTCGGCGCGGTGCTCCTGGGCGTAGCACGTGCACAGACCGGCCTGGGCACCGGGGATGTCGGGGGTGTAGAAGGCTTCGACGAAGGGCGAGGTGGTGCCGCCGGGGCTGGAGGAACCGTCGGTGGCGGTGAGGAAGATCCAGGCGTAGTACTTCTTGCCGTCCTTCAGGTGTCCGTTCAGCAGGCTGGAGGTCCACCAGAAGCACTGGTCGGCGGGGTAGGAGTTCTTGGGCCACCAGCCGTAGCACCAGGCGCCGCTCTCGAGGTACCTGCCCTGGGGGTTGCCGTCGGCCTTCTTGATCTCCTGCTGGAGAACCGGCTTCTTCTCCTCGTCCATGACGTACAGCCACATGCTGGTGAGCTTGGCGGCGTCGATGCCGGAGAACTTCACCTGCCCGCCGATGGACAGCATGCCGGGGTAGGCGGAGGCGTAGGCGGACACCCAGTCGGGGTTGGGAGCCGTACCGGCCTCGGCCGCCAAGGGCACCCGGGGCTCGCGGGCTTCGCCGAATGGTCCGGCGACTGGGGCCGGACGAACTCGCGCATCGGGCCGCTGCTGCCGCGGTTCGCGTCGAGCTGCTTGCGCCGCTCGGGCAGGGTCATCGGCCGGGGAGGCTTGGGCAGGTCCTTCGCGGTACGGGTCAGGAGGGGGTCCGGTGCGGGAGGTGGTGCGGTCCGGCCCGGCACGGGTGGCAAGACCGTACGGGCCCAGGCCGTCTCGGTGAGTCCGGCGACGGCCAGGAGCGCGAACGCCAGGAGACAGGACAGTAGCCGGGCGGCTCTTCGGCGCGTGGTTTGCGCAGGGCTCGCAGGCCGCGTAGGCCGCGCGGCTCGCGGAAATCGCATAGACCGCATAGACCGCGTAAATCGTGCGGATGGCACAGGCCGCTTAGCTCGTGCGGGTCGCGTAGATCGCAACACTCGTCACACTCCCCCCATAGGAAACACACAGATACTCCCCACTTGATCGAACCGTCGCGAGAGGAGCCGGATAAATGTCCGATAGTCGCTGGCGTGTGACTGCGGGGGCACGGTAAAGCGCAGGTGGTCGTCGTCGACGGAGTACGGCGGTGGCCGCGTGGCCGGATTTCACCATAGTCCGGCTCTGGCCGGGACGTCCTGGTCGGCCGTCTCCGTGGTCCGCGTGCATGGGAAGGATGTGCCTCGCGCTCACTGCGCGGTGCTCGGTACGCGGTGCGCGGTGCGCGGTGCGCGGTGCTCGGGCAGGCCCTGGAAGCAGCCATCACCCGACCGTCGACCGGGCCGAGGGGAGAGAGGGGGCAGCGCTCGGAGAAGGGGAAGGGAAGGGAAGCGAAGGGAAGGGGGGAAGACACAGGCCACCTGGAACTCGAGGCACGGGCGAAGGACGTACAGGTGACACCGGAGGGACAACTGAAGTTGCTCGGTGCACGGCTGTACGACGCGATCGGCGCCCGCGCCGAGCCGGTGCCCGTTCCATGAGACTGCGCTGACGACCTGCTCGAGACGTACTGGCGCCGCCCGGGGGCGTGTCGGCCGGGGGCGGCGCCGGCCCGATCGGCAAGGCCGGGGAGCGGCAGCAGACGCTGCACGGCCGCTCATGCGGCCCCGGGACGACTGGTGGTGGTTACCGGCCCGCCCCTACTCGCCTCACCGGCCCGCTCATACGCGTACCCTCACCCCCACCCACACGCCCGCGCACGCGCCCAACCCACACGCCCACGCCCACGCCCACGCACACGCCTGAGCACAGTTCTCGGACTAGGCTCTTGACCATCAGTACTTTTCGAACGGGAGCCCGATAGTGACCGCGATGGTAAGGGCAGTCAGCAGCAACAGCGTGTACTCGTTCACCAAGCCCAACCGGGCCGGCATTACCTTGCTGGCCGGTATCGGGGTGGAGGGAGACGTCCACGCAGGCGTCACCGTCAAACACCGCTCACGCATCGCCCAGGACCCGGCCCAGCCGAACCTGCGCCAGGTCCACCTCATACAGGAGGAACTCTTCGCAGAGCTCAGGCAGGAGGGGTTCACCGTGGCACCCGGTGAACTGGGCGAGAACATCACCACGAGCGGCCTGGACCTGCTCGGCCTGCCCGTCGGAACGCTGCTGCACATCGGCGACGAGGCGATCGTGGAGGTCACCGGGTTGCGCAACCCCTGCCTGCAGATCGACAACTTCCAGAAGGGACTGCTGAAGAAGGTCGTCGGCTACGACGAGGCCGGCCACATCGTGCGCAAGGCCGGAATCATGAGTGTGGTGAAGGCGGGCGGAAGAGTGCGCCCCGGCGACCCGATCACCGTCGAGCTCCCGGACAAGCCGCACCGGCCTCTCGACCGCGTGTGATCTCCGTGGTTCGCCGCGCCGATCGGTTCTACTCCAGCGAGAGGACCTCGTAACCCGTGACGTCCTGACGGCCCGGCGCAAAGCAGCAGAGCTGCTGGGCGAGCCCGTTGCCGCCGTGGGATGGTGCAAGCTCGGCCCTCTTCCGAAGCCTCCGGAAGAGGTCTACGCGGCGGCCGGCCGACCCGAAGGCCCCGCCGCTGCACGGCTTGTTGCCCGACCCCCTCTTCCCACCGCTCAGCCACCCCAGCCGCCGAGAGCCGAGACCTCGCAGTGCGCGCGGACGGCAGCCGGGGTAGCCCACAAGCAACCCTCAGATACTCCCGCCTCCTCAGGACGGCGCCAGATCCTCGTCACAGATCAAAATGCTGATGCCACTGTTTTCGACGCTGGCCGCGAAGTCCGGGCCCAACTCCTCGGCCTCGGAGGGCTTCATGGCTTGCAGATCAAGAAGCGCCATCTCCATCTTCCCTCACCTCCTCTCACCTCATTGATGCCCGCTACAACCGGCCTGATCGGCCTTCCACTCCCACGAGCCGGAGACAACAGGCGCGCACGCCCCTCGCACGACTCGCCCGCGCTCCCCTCCAAGGATGAGGTCGCACCCCCACACCACTCCCAGACACAGAAGGCCCCTCAACGCGCGCCTCTAAAATCACAAACGAGCGCTAATACCGACCCCGCATCCGGCGGAACTCCCGCCTTACCGCCCAGTACCGGGACGTCACCGGGCTCGATGGCGGCGCCTTAGGGTTGTCCCGTAAATGATCTGCAGGTCACCTCGGGCATTCGCCGCCTTGTTGTGTTCCTCTTTCCGGGCAGGGAGCCCGGTCCGGCCGCGCTGCCGGTGGTGTGGGATGACGAGTCCGGTGCCCGGGTAGCCGCCGTCGGCGATCGTGAGGGTGTTGCCGACGGCGGCCTTGGCGCCGGACTCCTCCCACGCCTTGCAGTCGTTGCGGTTCCCGGCGAGCGGCCGGCCGACCACGACGACCAGGCGGGGGTCGGCGTCGCTGACGACCTGGTGGTTCGTGGAGTACCGGTAGTCCTTCGACCGCTCGGCGATGGTGTGGTCCCGGGTGGGACCAGCGTGCCTCCACGATGAGCACGGTGTCCTTGGCGAACCGCTTGCGGGGCCGGAGCGCAAGCATCGGCCCGAGGTGGTCGATGATGCGGCCCACCGCCGACTTGGACACCCCGAACAGCAGAGCGAGCTGCCGCATGGTCAGGTTCGTGCGCCGGTACGCCGCGACGAGCAGTGCCCGGTCCTCCAGCGGAACGCGCCACGGCCGCCCCCCCCTGCGAAGCGTGCCCGCACCCTCACGCCGCAGAACCGTCACCAGCTGCCCGAAGGCACGCGGCTCAGCCCGGTGAACGGGGCTGTCCAAGATGGCACGGACGCCGTGATCACACCAGCCACAATAAGGTCATCGCAACTGTGGCCGTCCACCGCCGCACAGAAGTCGGCAGTGCCGGTGGCCTTCGGATCGAAGGCCACCGCTCCCAGGATCCGATGGATGATCTGTTCTGCTCGTCACGCCGTCCTCTCAGCGAAGCGTCTTCACCATCAGACGTTCCCTGGTCACCCCGTCGGACAAAAGGTCTCCGAGTTCTCCCGTATCGACGAAACCATTGCGCTGATACAGCGCGACAGCGGGCTCGTTGCCCGGTAGAACCGCGAGCTTCAGAGCCGCAGCACCCCTCTGCCGGGCCCAGCCCTCGACCGCCGCTATCAACTGGTCCCCAACGCTGCGGCCCCGTGCCTGAGGGCTGACCCACACCGACCTCAGCTCGCATGCGCCGCCGTCCCCGGGAAGGCCGGCAGCCATCCCTACGGTTCGGCCGTCCAGCAGCGCAACGACGTTGTAGGTGGCGGGCATCGCCAAGCGCTCGCGCCACCGCTTTTCCCCACCGTTGTGCCATTCTGCAAGCCCAGCCTTGAAGGCCTGGGGTGCCTCGCTCAGTGCAGCAAGGCGAACCTCCCGCCACAACGGCCAGTCGCTCGTCGTGAGAACCCGCAGGTGCACCATGACCACGAGTCTGCCGCGACACTCGTGCAGCAGTCCACGGGCCGTCCACGACGCCCTCGGCTCTCACGGCTCTCACGGCTCACTGACCAAACAGTTACGGGACAGCCCTTTGGTGCGGAGCTCCGTCCGGTGCCTGCGTACCGGAAGCCTTCGGCCCTACGCCTCCGGGTAGTAGGTTCGCTAGTACGGCGACAACTGGGAGACGGCCAGTTCGCCCCCGCCCCGGCAGATGAGGCAGACGCGTTGCCTGCCGCACTGGTGGCAGTTGCTGCGCCCTTGGGGCTCGCCGGGCGCCCAGCCGCGCCCACCGCAGCCGTGGCAGGCTCCGAGGCCGTCACACTCGTAGCAGAGCACGTAGCCGGGCGTGAGAGTCTCGGGCGTCCGGACCGGCTCCGGCCACTGGAACTCCTCCGTCTCGCGCAGGGCTGGGGCAGGGGTTTGCCCGCTGTAGAGCACGGCCGAGTTGCAGTCCCCTGTGCGGACCTCGATGCGGATGCCGTCGGGACTGCGGGCCGTGAGGACGTACGTACGTTTCGTGCCGTCGGCGGCCTCCTCCTCCGGTCCCACGACGTCCCAGTCAGCCGCGCTGAGCAGGGCGGCCGCCCGGGATGCGACGTCGGCAGCGCCGGTCCCTTCGGGGCTCTGCCCACGGAACACTGCCGAGTAGCTGTAGCGCACAGGTTCGCGCCAATCAGCGATGTTCGGTTCGTCGAGGAAGAGGAGGCCGAGTTCGGTGCCGGGGGTCAGGGCGTCGATCAGCTCGACGAGCTGCGCGTGCAGGGCGCGCCCGAGCCGGTCCAACTCCGCACGCGCACCGGGCGTTTCTCTCAATGGAGTCCCTTCCCTCGCTTGATCCCGGGCATCCTATGCGGCAGCCGTCCCCGGACGGCCGCGCGGACCGGACGGTCTTCGCTCGGGTGTGCCCGGCCGGGATCCTGCGGGAGGCCTCCGGCCGCTGCCCGGGCTCGCCGGTGCCGTCTGTTCAGTGGCGCGCGTCCGGGCGCTGGGCGCTGCAAGGTGAAGGTGTCGACGGGCGTCAGGTCGCCATAGGGTCCGTCGAACGTGCAGTAGGTGACCCGCGTCCGCGTCAGGCCCTCGCGGCGGTCGCCGGGGCCGACGTCGAAGGCGGCGAAGCCACGGTTGTACTTGCGGTCCTGGACGGCAGCCCAGGGCGCCTCCCCGGGGATCCACACCGGCTCGCGGGGACCGGAGGAGGTCTCGTCGTCCTTCAGGCCGTCCAGGACCCGGGCCCGCGGGGCGCCGGAGAGGTCGTCCTGGCTGGTGGCGATGTTGCCGCCCGCGCCGATGACCATGCGGACGGTTCCCTTACCCGTGTCTATCAGGTCGGTGCGGGCGGAGACCGGAACGGCAGTGCGGGCCCCGGCGGCGATCACATGCTCCCGGCCCTGGTCCCGCCCCACGCCACTCTGCCCGTGGTCGGCGGTGGGGCTGGAGCCGGGGACCTCGCAGTCCGTCGTTCTGGTGACCACCGGCCAGGACACCACCGGCCCAAAGGTCCGGCTGTCTTTCCTCGGCTGACCGGACGCCACTGCTGCCCGGGCGTTCAGGTCCGCGGAGTGCTGCCGGTGTCGATGAGGATCTGTTCGGCCTGGGTGACATTGTCGGCCCGTACGGCTCTGGCCATTGCGGCCCGTGCCGCGTGGGGTGCCGCGTCGGGCGGGACCACCAGCAGGGCGAAGTGATCGTTGTCGCCCCGGGTGATGAGGACCGTGTCGTCACCGACAGGAAAGGAGTCGATGTGCACGACCCGGTCGTCGACGGTCAGCCGCGTCGGGAGTTCCTCCCAGGCACTCCCGTCCAGGCCCACACGCAAGATGGGCCCGAGGTGCTCGGTCAGGGCGGTGATCAGACCGGGAAGCTCGGCATGGATGTCGCGGGAGCGCGGCCACCACGCACCGTCCAGGATTCCTCCGCGCTCTTGCGTCGTCTCCAGCCGCAGGAGCGCCGTCCCAGGTCTCACGGCGTGGTGAATCGCATCCGGCAGAAGTCCGGGAGGGCGTGGGGTGTCGGAATCGGCCATGGTGTGCTCGCCCTGTCTCCGAGAGTTCCGCGCATTCGCTCGTCGTCCGGAATACGCCGGCAGCACCGGGGCGAAGCGCTCTTAATAACCCCACCGTACTCCGCGCAGGCCGGCGGCGGGGTCGCCCGCAGGGCCGCCGTCGTACGCCCGCGTTCCCGCAAGGTTGCCTGGTCGCGCGGGGCCTGTGGACCGCCTGCCGGAGTAGGGTGGAGAAACCGGGAACGCTTGGTACACCGGCCTCCATGCGGGTGTCGTTCCCGGCGAGTCGCAATGCCGGGCCGACGACGAGCCCGGAGGCAGGTTGCATCATGGCCGTCAACATCGACCGTACGACCACCGAGGAGCATGCCGCTTCGCCGCCCGCTCGCCTGTCCCTGACGCCGGGAACGACGCCGGGGCTTCTGGACGGCTCCTGGTGGCCTCGCTCGCGCGACCTCTCCCGCGAGCTCCCCGCACTGGCGGAGAGGCTGGACCACTCCTGGGGGCGAGTCACCCGCGTCACGGTGAATCCGGTCTTCTGGCCCGTGATCCCGCGCAAGGTTCCCGTCACCGGACACACGGTGCACGTGGGGTGGTTCACAAATGAGCAGGACCCGCACAAGCTCCTCGTGTTCTCCTACACCGCGGACCGCCTGGACCTGCTGATCATCCCGCCGGAGACCGGCCCGGCCGCGGCCGCCAGGCTGATGTCCGCCGCGACCACCCCCGGAAGCCTCCTCACCGCGAGCAGGCTGATGGAGGACGAGCGAGCGGCCGACGACGCGGCGGAGTCACGGGACCGCGAAGAGGAATGGGAGACCGAGGGCGGGACCGCGCCACCACCGACCGGGCCTCCGCGCTCCGCCCGAAGGATGTGAAGGCAGTGCAGATCGCCGTCACCCTGGCCTGGATCCTGAGCCTGATCACTGCGGGAGCCCTCCTGATCCGCCGGCTCAACGCCCAGCACGACGAAGGAATCGCGAGCTTCCACTACAGCGGCGTCCTGCCGTGGCCCGACAGCGGATTCCGGGAGGGCCCCCGGTCGGCCATCGACCCCGCCGGCCCCCTCCTCTCCCGTAACCGCCGCGAGCAACCGCACGGAGACGGCGAACGCCGCCGGATCTTCTCCGGACGGAGGCGGTGAACATGACGTCCGCACACAACACGCCCACCCCCGCACCAGCGGATCCGGTGCCCCCGGCGGGGTACGCCGACATTCGCGTCGTCGCCGCGTCCCCCGAGACCGCCCGCCGCGTCGCGGAAGTCCTCCGGCGCTGCTTCGATTCCACCGAACAACGCAGCTACCCGGCCGGCCATGAAGGCGGTACCCGGCTCCACCTCACCGTGGACACCACGCGTCCCGCCGAACCCGCGCGATCCTGGCTGGCGACCAGCCGGGCTTTTGCCGCCGACCGCCCGCAGCACGGCGACGTCTGAACGGCCCATGCATCGCCGCCTCGACTTGCCCGGCCTCTCCCAGTGCGAAGGAGGCTCCACCCCCTGCCAGGCTCCGTGAACAGGAGCAGGACCCCAGTCAGCGGACCCCGCGGCCTCCCCTCGCCCCGGAGGACGAAGCCCACGACAGGACCGTACCCGGCGGGAGCGACCGCACAAGATCTGCCGATCGCGCCGACCGCGGTGACACCACCCGGTTCAGGCACCCACTTGAGGCCGTCCAGCCCTGAGAACAGCTTGTCGGGGTGCTCGCTCCATGTCCCGCACCTCTTTGTTCATCAGGACCGTTACCCGTCAGACGTTGGCAAGCCGCCGGTCACAGCGCTGATGGTGCAGGTTGAGCAGGCCTATCCGCACTGCCCGAAGTCGCTGATGCGCGCCAACGTCTGGCAACCGGAGCAGTGGGGGCCTGCCGAGGCCCAGCCGACGAGCGCCGAGGTGACGCTGGCCCAGCTGAACCTGCCTGGCCTGACCGTCGACCAGATCGAGCCAATCGAGCAGATCAAGCGGGATGAACAGGACGAACAGGAGTCGCTGCGCCTGCGTTACGAGTGACTCCACACTGTGTTCCTCCTCAACGGCCGGCTCTCCCCAACCCAGGGGCTTCTCCACCGCCCGCGGCAGCTGCGTCAGGAGATGTTCGACCACGGGCACCGGTCCCCAGGCCGGGTTCGGGGTAGAGACGCGAAAGGCCCCGCACGGAACCGGGAGGCCGGGGTTCACATGCGGGGCCGCGCTCACGGAGGGTGTCGTCAGACTGCGGTCAGGGTGTACGTACCCGTGCCGTCCTGCCTGCCGCTGGAGTACTGGCGGATGAGCTCCCCGTCCGCGTACCGGTCGTGGCCCATCATGGAGCCGGTGTACTTGTTCTGCAGGCCGATCTTCGTGCTGCCGGGTACGTCGCGGTAGATGTAGAACCGCTGGAGGTCGTCCTCCCCGCAGGTGGTCGTCGTCAGGTAGGCCTGCTCCCGGTTGGCGATGTTCGCCGGGATGGTCGCGCATCCGCCGTTACCCCAGTTCCACAGGGAGGCCTCGATGATCCCGTTGCGCTCCGTCACGTTGCACAGCCGCCAGTTGTCCAGGTGGGCGCTGGTCCAGTTCGATTCGCGCAGGCGGATGCCGTCGTTGGCCAGGAGCGGTGCGCTCCAGTTCAAGGGCTTGCCGGGGACCTCGATCTTGTAGACGACGGATTGGCAATTCAGGGCGGCCGGCGTGGCGGGGGCCGACACCCCGGTGGCCTTCACGCTCTTCTCAGCCTTGGCAGCTTTCTCGGCGTCGTGCCTGGCCTTGGTGGCCTTCGCCGAGACGACCGGCCCGGCCGGATGCTTCGCCGTGGCGGTGGCGGAGCCGCAGTCGAGGAGTTCCTGCGCCTTGCGCATGATGCTGTTGGCGGGGACCTTGTCCTCGCAGCGCACCGCGCCTTCTTCGAGGGTGGTGTAGGTGGTGTAGCTGCCGGTGTCGGCCCCTTCGATCCACTTCAACGCCCAACTGCCGTCGCCCTGCTGGACGCGGTTGCAGTTGAGGCTGCCGTACGTACCGGTGACCTTCTTGGTGCCCTTGTAGAGGCCGTAATAGCCGGGATTGCGGAAGTTCCACGAGACGGACGTCGACGTGCTGCTGGTGGATGTGTAGTTCACCTGCACGTTCAGACCCAGGCTCGCGCCGACGGAGCCGAGAGCCTCGACGGCGAAGCTGCCCTGAACGGTGCCGTTGAGGCCGACGGAGACAGAGATGGTCTCCGTGACGTTCGTGTTGACGCTCTGGTTACCGGTCGAGCCTTCGGTGACGTACCAGCCTTTGAAGTGCGTGATGGTGGGGGCGACTTCGGCGCTCTTGATGATCGGGTGGCGGGTACCGAGATCGGCTGCGGTGCAGGTCTGGCCGGGCTGGACCCTCTGCCCGGCGGCGGCGGGCGCGGCCGGGGCGGCGGCGGCCGGGGCGGCGGCCAGGCCCACGGCGGCCGTCGCGGTGGCTATGAGCGCTCCGAGCCCTCTGCCAAGGTGGGTTCTTGTGCGGCGCATCGTTGTTTCCCTCTGTGTGTGGTCTGTGAGGCGAGTGTGAGTGAAAATAGCGCCACAGGGACGGCAGGGCGATACCACAACTGGCCAAATAAAATCAAGAACTGTCCCGAATTCGGTTGGAAGAAAAGGGAGTTGCCCGGTTCCATACCTTCGTTGTGCCCGCAAGGGGCCACCGAAGGAAGGGACCACCTTGTGAAACGCGTCAGACGCGGCCTGGCGGCGATAACCTCGCTCGCCCTCACCGCAGCCCTGTGTGTCCTAGGCACCTCACCGGCCACAGCCTCCCCCGCTAGCCGGGTGCCCCTCAAGGGCCACTGCACGACCGCGGCCGACGGATCCGCCGCGCGCAGCCAAGGCGCGGCGTGGACCTGTGTCGAGGCGGACCCTGTCGCCGACTTCGCCCCCGCCCCCTCCTTCGCCCCCTCCGACCCGGGGGAGGCGCTCAAGCTCTGCCTCGAACACTCCAGTAAACGTGTCATCTCCAACCGGCACGCCTACTGCACACGGATGCCCCTCAAATACACTCTCCTCAACGACAAGAACGTGAAGATCGGCGAAGCCCACATCGTGGTCGATGCCATCGGCACGCTCGACTCCTACTCGGGGCAGTGGACCGAGAACATCATCGCTGTCCCCGGCGACATGGACGACAAGGTGTCCGCCGTGGATGTGGCCGTGAATGCCACGTGCAGCGGCATGTGCAGCACGGCGGGGCCGGCCTGGGGCGGCGCGCACGCGGTCGTGGAAAAGGGCGGTGACATTGTGCAGGGCACCATCGTGTACAGGTCCAGTGTCGCCGCCAAGACGGACATCTCCCACATCGATGTCACCTACTTTG
The DNA here is from genome assembly GCF_051386535.1 of Streptomyces sp. URMC 127. NCBI lineage: Bacteria > Bacillati > Actinomycetota > Actinomycetes > Kitasatosporales > Streptomycetaceae > Streptomyces > Streptomyces sp. URMC 127. The sequence goes on along the minus strand of NZ_JBPQTW010000002.1, from coordinate 10,287 downwards.
TGAACGGCGCCGCCCTCGGCGCCACCGGCGTTCCCGGGTATGACAGCGCGATCTTCGACGGCCCCACCGTGCGCTGTGACGCGACGATCGGCGACGCCAGCCCCATCCCCGGCTGCATCGTCATGGGGCACACGCCCAATGTGACCTTCTCGAAGTCGAAATACCGGGGGGCGGCCGTCGCCTACGAGTGGGCGCAGAAGAACCTCACGGGCAGATTCGGCGACGCCGACCACCTGCTGTCGCGGTTTGTCGATCCTCTTGACCCGGACGCCAGCAAGAGGCGTGCCAAGACCTGTGACCGTGGGCCGTATGCCTTCCCCCGGGGTGCCACCGGTATCCCCAACGATTCCTGTGACGAATACCCCTTCGCCAGGTCCTGGCAGGGCGGGAATGACGGTGCGCAGTGTATTGACATCACCCCGCGCCCGATCGACGGTGTATGGGACCTCGCGGGTGTCACCGTCGACCGGGGCACCCCGCCCAACGCGCCCTGCATCCGGGCCCATGTCGACAATAGGGACAACACTGCTGCGGGCGGCGAGCTGGGGCGGGCGGTACAGTCCGACCGCATCCTCGACAGTGAGTGGTACCAGGTGATCATCACCCCGTAGGCGGCGGGTCTGCCTCCCCGGGCAGCCGGGGAGGCAGACCAGGGGCCGGTCAGGTTCCGTCTGACGGTCATGCACGACGCCACAGTCGTATGGCCGCAACGGTCACAGGGCCGTAGAAGGCTTTGGCCCGCTGGTCGAACTCGTGGCAATCGCTCTTGTCGAAACGGTTCTGTCGAAACGGTTCGCGAGCGCGCCCTGCCGGCGCTGTCGGCGTTCCGGCTCGGTGCCCACCGCTCGCCGGCGCCCGCGGGGCCCTCCGATTCTCTCTCGCACCGTGGACGCCGCTGGTGAGCTGCACGCGGCACTGAGCACGTCGGCCCGCTGGACCGGTCTGCCGGGTGGGCGCCGACCAGCGGCTTTCGACCACACCTCGGGATCTTGTTCGGCAACGCGGAGCGCGATGCCCGCCCGGTCGCTCGGGCGACCGGGCATTCGGGTATCGGGGGGCCAGTGCATGACGGGGGCAACATCCCCCGCAGCACCGCATCGGAAGGCGTTCAGCAGGACTCGTACACGTAGCCGCGCTTACCGGCAGGGCTGACCTCCCGATCGCGCAGGGTGATGGAGAGCTCCTTCCCCCACGCCCGGCAAGCAGCGGTGAAGTCCTTCCTCTCGTACTCGATGTCGAAGACCCTGGCACCGTAGGCGCGGCTGAATTCGGGACATTCCTTGAAGCGTCCGCATTCTTCGACGACAGCGAAGTCGAACCCGATGCGCTTGTGCTCGGGAAGCAGATCAGTGGTGTTCTTCTGGGCGATGGCCAGGTTCCGCTTGTGTGCGCGAGCGCTCAGGAGACGAGCGAAGGCAATCGCGTGCTGGGAGGTGAGCTTGCCCTCGGAGCGCTCGTAGGAGTCGAGGTTGTCCGGCTCCACCGCGTCGTAATGTGCCGCGGCGCAGCCGTCGATCCATGGGCCGATGATGTTCATCAGGGCGTCGCGCTTGGCCGGGGTCGAGATGTCCAGGAGCGGTTCGTCCCAGTCCTTGTCGACGATCAGGCGGCCGTCGTCGTTCTTCAGGAGCAGGTCCGGATGCTCCTTCTTCCACCAGCTGACGGCTTCGCCCGGTTGCGTCTGGAAGGCGTTGACGTAGCAAATGTTGTAAAGCCCCTCGGCAGGCTTGGCCTCACGGTCACGGGAGACAGCCCGCACGTTGCCGGCAGGCGGGTACGCGCCGCCGAGTTGGTAGTCGAAGACGGCGTCCGGGCTCGGTCGCCGCACGTTCGCCGGGGCATCGGCATCCGGGCCCTCGGCAATGGGGGGCGTGGTTTCCCGGGGGTCGTCGCCCTGGTCCGTTTCCGTGGCGGAACAGGCCGCGATAAAGAATGTGGACAGGACCATGGCAGCGCAAGCGGCACGGGTGCGGAGAAGGAACACGAGGACACCCTATGTTCACACCCGGTACAAGCCGCGGCCGCTGCTGTAAGCACCCGAGCGGGCGGCCGCAGACAGCGTACGGACCGCTCCGGAAGGCAACCCCAGCAGCTCGCGACTGCCCCTCCCGCCGGCTGCTCGCAGGACACGGCCAGGGATGTCGCCTGGAAGGCAGCCGATCCGTCGGCTGTGTGCGGGCGCGCCACAGGTACCCGTACCCGGCTGCCACGCCGCCCTCCGGTGAGGGCCTCTTGCCCGTCGGCCGCCACCTCTCACGAAGTGGCGGCCGACGGGCAGATCCGGAACCTTCCGCCGATCAGGCACTGCCCGATTTCACGGGCCTTGTGTCCCGGACCGCCGAGAGCTCCTGGCCTGCTCGTGGGCGGCTTCGCAGTGCGAAGAAGCAGAGCAGGAGCAGTGACAGGGCGGGCAGGGCGATGGCCAGGGCGAGCATCGGGGCATCAGGGGATCCCGCAATGCCGGTGAGGGCGGTGTAGCAGGCTCCTGACGCCATCTGCAGGAAGAAGAACAGCCCCGAAGCGGCGCCGGCGTACTCGCCTTCGTACCGCATCATCCCGGCCTGGCACGTGGGGAACAGCGCTCCTACGCCCAGCATGCACACGGCCATCGGCAGGACGATGCTCAGCGTGCTGTGCGGCCACAGACGCACCGTGACCGGCATCAGCGCAGCGGCGGCCGCCGCCACCGCTGCGGCGGTGCGCGCGATGAACTCCAGCGACCGCGTCCTGCCCAGCCGCTTCGCCGTGGTGCTGCCGGCGACGTAGCCCGTGATCACCAGGGTGTACAGCACTCCGTAAAGGGTGGGCGAAGCGCCCAGCCGCAGCTGGAGGAGGTCGCTGGAGTAGGTGGTGAACGTGAAGTAGGTGCACCAGGCGAGGCTGATGGCAGTGGCGAACACCGTGAAGTCACGGTTGGCGAGAACCGTGCGGTACGCCCTGCCCAGCCCGGCGAGCCCTCCCGGCGGCCGCACGGGACCGGCCGGGGCCCCCTCGGCTTCCGTTGCGGCGCCGGTGCCGTCGGCCGGCAGGAGCTTGACGACCGCGCCGGCGATGACGGCCCCGAGTACGGCCATGAAGGCGAACAGCACGCGCCAGGAGGTGTGTTCCACGGCCATGCCCGCCAGCGGGGGTGACGCGGCCGGGGTCACCGCGATCACTGTGGAGAGTGCGGTCAGCATGGACAGCCGCTGCTTTTCGGGCAGCGCCCGCTGCACCCACAGCCGGGATATCACCGTGCCCGTACCGGCGCCGAGTGCCTGCAGCACCCGGCCCGCCACGAAGACCCCGTACACGGGGGCCAGCAGGCAGAGGACGGACGCACCGGTGAAGAGGAGGAGCCCGGTCAGCTGGACGCGCCGGGAGCCGTAGCGGTCCGCGAGATTGCCGGTGAGGATCATGCACACGGCGTACGCGGCCATGTAGCCGACGAGTGAGCTGCTGGTGCTGCCCGGCCCTACGCCGAACGACCTGCCGATGGCGGGCAGTGCGGGAACGTAAGCGGCGAGGGCCAGTTGCGGCACGAATACCAGTGACATCAGGCAGACGGCCAGCCCCCGCGGCGGTCCGGCCTCCTTCACGCGACGGCCCCCACCAGGAGCCGGTCCGAGGCCGGTACGAGCTGCGCCGCCACCTTGGCGGCCTGCCCCGCGACCAGCTCCATCGAGCTCACGTGGAAGTGCTCACCCGAGGCCAGGTCGCCGAGCACGTAGAGCCGGGGGAACACCGACCCCGAGGAGCCGCGCACCTGGTTGGTCCCGGGGTCGACCCGGATGCCGCCCAGCGGGTGGGAGACGAAGATGCCGTTGCGGACCAGCCGCGACGTCAATGAGGAGGCGGATGCGGCGGCCGTGTCGTTCGTTCGTCCCACCGCGTTGACAACTGCGTCGTAGTGCTCGGTGCGCCCGTCGGCGAAGGTCGCGGTGAAGCCGCCGCCCGCGGCCGCCTTGACGTGGGTGATGCCTCTGGCGAAGTCGAGCCTGCCCGCCTCGTGGAGGCCGAGCAGCCGGTGCGCGTTGGTCACCGGCATCGGACTGCGCAGGCAGTTGTACGTCCGGTAGTGCTCCCGCAGGAACAGGCGGCGGCTCGCCTCCGGGAGGGCCCGCCACAGCTCCGAGTAGAACGGGGTGAGGGCAGCGACGCAACGCTGCACCAGGCCGCCGGGCAGCGGGTTCTCCAGTCGATGGCGCATCAGGTCGGGCGCGGACCAGGAATCGGTGTACGGAAGCAGCGCCTCACGCATGCTTGTCCCGCTCAGCCGGAGGGTGGCGTCGAGAAGTTCATGAACGCTGTGCAGGCTGATGGTGCCACGAGCGAATAACCGGCGGACACCGGCCAGCAGTTCCGGCAGCTCGCCGGTACCGAGGTCGGTGCGGACATCCGGGATCATCCCGGTCCGTGAGGCGAGGGTGATCCGGCGTTCCTGTCCGGCGTCCGTCAGGACGACGGCCACGTCGATCGCCGTCAGCCCGGCGCCCAGGACCAGGACTTCCGCACTCCGGTCGACCTCGTCCAGCGAGCTGACCAGGGGGTACGGCTGGGCGACGAATCCGGCGGACCCGTTGAGCCCGTAGACATCCGACGGTGCGATGGCGCCGATCGCGAGGACGACCCCGTCGGCGACGAAGCGCGCACCGTCGGCGGTGGTCAGGAGGTAGGTGTCGCTTCCCCCGGCCCCCACCGTCCCCCCGGTGTCCCCGCCTTCCACGGCGAGGTCGACGACGGCCGACGGTACGAGCGTCACCTGCGCCCCGAGCAGCCGCAGGTCTTCCCGGGACTGGGAGAAGACGTCCTGCAGGTAGTGTCCGAACAGTGTGCGGGAGACGAAGTGCGAACGCGGCGTGTGCCGCGCCTCGGGGTCGCCGGCCTGGCGGGCGGAGGTCTGCCGGTAGAGCCAGCGGCGGAACTGTCCCGGGTCACCGTAGTCCACCGACATGGCGGAATAGGGCCGGTTGAGCAAAGCGGTGTCGGCGTCCTCGGCATAGGCGATGCCGGGCCCGAAGCTCTTCCCCGGTTCGAAGACGATGACATCCGCCGCCGCGCCGGCCACGTCGCCCGACAACTGTCGGGCGTACGCTGCGAGGAACGCGGTGCACGCGGCACCGCCTCCGACGACGGCGATGGTTCTTTTCTTCAACACTGCTGCTCCGGTGTGTGGTGGACACGTCCCTCCGTACGAGCGGCGGTCCGGCATCGGTGAGAGGGAACGCGAAGGATGACGGTGGTCTTTCCGGCGGCGGGGTCTCCGGCAGTCGGCTCCACAGGAATTCCGGCATGCGTATCCAGCCGGATCCTCAACTCCCCTAGTCAGAGGCGATGTCGCACCCGGCGCGTAAGGCACACCTCACCAGTTCGGGAGGAGGTTCCACAGTGACGGAGGCCATAATTCCCCTACTGGTTTCACCGATCCCGCTTCCGGTGGTACGCGGAGCCCGATCGTCCGGTCCATGACCCGCCAACAGCCTCCGGGGCCGCCTGAACTACCCGTCGGAATCCGGCGCCGGCCCGGTTGGACGCCGGCGTCCCGTGCGGGTCGGGTCAGTGCTCCGGGGCGTATCGCCGCCCGGCCTCCCGTACTGTTACCGGCTTGATTCGCCCCGCAGTGCCGGCGCGGCGAGCACCGCTACCGTGGCCGACTCGGCGTCGAAGCCGAAGTGGCGCCGGACCGCCTCCGCGTGTCGGAGAAACCGAAGCCGTCCGTGCCGATGGAGGCGCAGTCCTGCTCGACACGGCGGCGCGACCGGCCCGACTTCAGGGAATCCGGCCCCCGTCGCACCGGCCGGCAAGTCGTCTGGTCGACGGTGTTCAGGTACATGGTTGGCGCAATCTACTGCCCAGGCGCGGCGTCGCACGCACGGGTCAGGCGGCAAGAGGACTGCACCCGGACAAGCACGGCAGCGGTGACAGCGAGCCCGCCCTTGGACAGCAGCACCCCGCCGGAGGCGGGGACCACCGCAAGGACGACGAGGAGTGACCGACCCGGACTCCGTCGCGCTGCGGGCCGCAGCAGCGGACAAGCCCGCCGCGGCGGGCTGTTTCGACCGGGCCCCATGGGCCCGCGAGACGGTCTTGACGATCAACGCGAGCGGTTCGTTCCCCGCGACATCCGGGCGTGAACCAGCAACGGCTACCGCGCCGTGTCCTACGGTGGTGCCCGGCAGGCGTGGGCGGCGGCCGTCTACGACCCTGTCGAAGCAGTCGTCATACAGATCGACGACGGCGAGACAACCCGCGCACCGCGACCGGCACGGTGCGCGGTGCCGCGACCTCGTCGGTATCCGCTTGAACCCTTACTACTGCGACGGCCGGAGCCACAAGGAGCTGTAACCGCCTCCAGTCCGCCTGACGTCCCGGCTCAACGGCGCATCCCGAACGGGGACGGGAGGAGCCGCGCGTGGATCCGCCACGCCCGCACGACGGCTTTCCCTCCGAGCCGACACGGGGCAGGCGTGGACAGCCATGACCCCGCAACCGGAAGCCCTTACCCATCGTCTGTTCGAGCACTACACAAGGTCAGTACGTTGACAGGGGCGACCGCGCATGACTGGAACAGCCACTCGCTATCTCTACCTCGCCCGGCACGGCGAGGCCACACCGGACGAGAGCAGTCTGACCGAGAACGGCCGCCGCCAGGCCGTTCTTCTCGGCGAACGACTCCGGGACGTCCCTCTGTCAGTGGTTCACCACGGCCCGTTGCCCCGGGCGGAGCAGACCGCTCACCTCATCGGCGAACAACTCGAAAACGTTCCTCTTCACTGTTCTGAGCTGGCCGGGGATTACATCCCCCACTTGCCGCAGCAGGGGGAGCTACCGCCGGAATCGGCAGACGCCGTGCTTCGCTACCTCGGCCAGTTCCCCGCCGAGGACTACGAGAACGGTCCAGCACTGGCCCGCGCAGCGCTGGCGCACTTCACCGGCCCGGTGCAGGGAGACGAACCAGTCCATGAACTGGTCGTCACGCACAACTTCCTCATCGGCTGGTTCGTCCGGGCCTCCCAGGACGCCCCGGCGTGGCGCTGGATCGGCCTCAACCACTGCAACGCGGCCCTGACCGTCATCCGGTACTCGCCCGGCCGGCCCTCCTCGATGCTCTTCTTCAACGACATGCAGCACCTCCCCGAATCACTGCGCTGGACCGGTTTCCCACCCGAGTTCCGCATCTGACAGCCGGTGTCGTCAGCCGCACCACCTTTGCGGGGACGCACAAGCCAATACCCGGCGCCGCTTCAGTACGCCCTGCGGCCACAGGACCTTCACATGACGGTCCCGCCCGAAACCGATATGCCAGGGCCAGGGAACACCGGTCGTGATGGACTTGAGCGCCTGGGTCATGGTCGCCCTCTCGCTCCGGTCCGGGCGTGCATGGACCCCCAGGCCGGTATCGGGCGTGAGGGGCGAGTGCGGGAGGTCGTTCGCAGAACCAACTGATCCCGCCCCCACCCCACCGCACCGCGCGGTGGTCAGCATGGGGTCGGGACAGACTCGGCCCGACGCGCTACTCATCAGCAGTTGAGTACCCGCACCCACGCGGAGCCCAGCAGGGGCCGCCTACGCTCCCGATCATGAGTTCTGTTCTGGGAAGCTGCCCCGCCCGTGCGGCCCTGTGGTGCGCCGGCGGTCTGCTCGTCGTCGGTGTGAACATCGGCATGGTCGTGGTCGGCCTCCGGTTGTGGAACGGCGAGCCGTACCCCGCGGCCGACCCCGACCGGGTCGCCACGCGCCTCAAGGAAGAGACACGACGGGTCTACGACGAGGCGGCCCTTCCCAAGGCCCCTGACGCTCCCGCCCGGGTGGCGACGAACGCCTGCTACTACCGAGGCCTGAAGTCCATTGCCCACATCGACCGGAGCCTCAGGGACGTACACGGCTTCGAGCTGTCGTGGCAGGTGACGGATATCCCGGAGGCTGTCGCTCGTTCCGCTCAGGAGCGCACCCGCCTGCGCCTTGCGGGTAGCGGCTGGGAGCTCACCAGCGAGAACATATCGGACCGGGGCTTCCGGTTCGAGCAGCGTGAGACCGGCGACAAGGTGGACGTGAACTGGTACCGCTCCACAGGCACCTTCGCCGTGAGCATCTACGCTCCGTGCGGCAAGGTGTCGGAGGGTTTCGACGAGTACAACTGGCCGGGCGCCCGCTGGACACCCGCGTAGAGTGCGGGCACCCGGCGAACGCTGCCCGGTCGCCGCCGTTCGCGCCGCCGGGAGCTTGCTACTTGGCGGTCCAGCCGCCCAGTTCATTCTTATCTGCTCCCGCCGCTTCGCGTAGCGCCTGCAGGGAGCTGAAGATGCCGTGCGGCAGATAGCCGGACCGGACGCCCAGGTCCCATCCGTGTGCTTGGATCGCGAGGGCGGCCAGGGCCAGAGGGCCGAGCGGCAGCAGAGTCCGGGGGGCGGGGTCGGGTTCCAGGCTTTCCCGGTGCTCGGTGAGCCGGGCGGCGAGGGCCTGCTCGAAGGCATGCTGGTCGTCGTCCAGGAGCACGCGGAGAAGGCGCTGGTCCGGCGTCAGGGAGCCGGCCAGGTCCAAGGCCCGCGCCGCCTCCGCGCGTTCGTCGGCTCCGGGCCGGCGCAAGGGGACGGTGGGCCAGTCCTTCGGCAGGTGCCCGTGCGCCGGGGTGAGGTAGCTGCACAGTGCGTCCATCGCGGCGAGGTCCGCCGGAGCCGACACCGACGTCAGCTTCGAGTACGGGATTCCGTCTCGGATCGCGGGTGCGAGGTCGCTGCGCAGGAGCAGTCCAACCACCCGCTGCCATTGCCACATCAGGCCGCTGACCAGGCATATCGCGAACGTGTCCCACCATGTGCGGGCCGTAGGGGCCTCATCGATGACGTCGTCGCCGAAGGCGATCTCTTCGCTGGTGAGTTCCTCGTCGATGAACGGGAGGGGAATCTCCTGGTCGCCGTCGGGGAAGCAGCCGACGTTCAGTATCCCCAGGGAGCACTCCCCCGCCGTCAGCAGCGCTGTGCGCGACGCTTTGTCGAGTGCAGGGTCCGTGACGGTGCGGGCGGCGACATAGTCGAGGAGTTCGTCGTGTATCTCCTGCAGTCCCTTCAGGGACAGATGGTCGTAGCGGAGCCCGTGATAGCGGTAGAACGTTCGCCGGTAAATGTCCTCCAGCGCTTGGGCGATCTTCTGCTCGCTCACCGTATGGCGTGTCACGTCCTGCATGGATGCCGTCCTTCGTTGTTCTTTCCAACCGGCGTCAATCATGTCAGCAGCCACTGACAGTGCCGCTGCGCGCCGCCGGGAGGATGAACGAACGCCGGCTCGCCCTCGGAGTGCCGGGGCAGTGCTGGAGGCCCCGCTCGGTGGGTGGCTCTGAGCGGGGTGCCCGCCGGACGGGCCGTGAACATGAGGGGCGCAGCACCTGGTGGCATGGACGCCTGCCGGCCCTGAAGCTCAGCCCGAAGACGCCGCAGCACCATCCTCAAGCAGGTCGAGGCCTGACGATGGCGCACTGATAAATCCCCCCGTCACGAGCTTCCCGGCTCTCCTCCCTGCCGGTTTGCCAAGGCGCTCGGCGATGGCGGTGCTCGCTCCTGTGGTGAGGACGATCCGCGTGACCATCACGACGACCACTGCCCTGCCGACCTCCGTGACCGGGGCGCGGTGGTTCGCGCCGGGAGGGATCAGATCGGCAGCCCGATCAGCCCCCATCCGCGCTGGTGGGCTTCTGCGACGGCCCTCGCCCAGCCGTGGAGCAGCTGAGTGAATTCGTCGAACTGGCCGATCCATTGCCCGGGGGCGGCAGCATGAGCGGTGAAGGGTTCACGCAGTTCCTCAAGCCGTGGGCCGGCTGCGTTCCATGCCCGTGTCAGGGCGGGGACGTCCGGGGGCGGGCAGTAGGCCCACATGGAGCCGTACCACGGCTCGGCGTCGTCCTCGTCCAGGTCGTCGTCGGTGCCGGGAGGGGTCCAGATCAGCCCGGCAAGGAAGGCATCGAGCGCCGCCCGCAGGTCGGCCGGGGCATGCTCGCGTACGGCCCACCACCGCTCGCCCGCCCAGAAGTGCGGCTTGAACGACCCCAGGGTGCCGCCGAACTCGTACCGGGCGCACCAGGTGGGGAATCCCTCCGGGGCGGGTGGCAGCCAGGCCCAGCCGTCCTCGACCGATTCGTCATAGACGTCGGGGGACGCTGCCTCGATGAGCGCGCGCTCGCGTTCGAGGACGGGGGTGTTCTCCAGGTGGGCCCACTCGACGATGAGGGCCGTAATGTCCGCTCCCATGATCAAGAGAGCTTATGTGACAGGCGCACCCGGCGTACCGGCGTACCGGCGTACCGGCGTACCGGCG